>NZ_SZPX01000001.1:0-300000 GCF_005217605.1 Sulfurimonas crateris
ATCTTTGCCCAAGATTTAAAAATCATTGGCTTTGTTGCCACAAACCGCGTGAACAGTCTGTGGACTTTTGTAAAGTATCTATTGCTATAAATACCTTTTGGGTATAAATAGAATAGACGGTTATGTTGTTTAGTTATTTCTAAGTAAACTTATTAACGACTATCTAACTATTTCTAGTTATTAAAGTCTATTTACTTGCTTAGTTTTCAATGATCTCAAACTTAGATTGTTTGTCCTAAACTTTAGGTCTCTTTGTTTGTGGAGGGGAATTATAGACAAATCAATCTTAGAAGTCAATACTTTTGCTTGAGAATTTTAAAACTTTTTTCTATCTGTTAAGTTTTCTATCTGTTTTAATAATTTTTACTAATATATAGTTTCATTATGAAATAGCAGGATGTTGCTATTTATTAACTCTTTATCTATAAAATTCCTAAACATACAAATATGTAAATCATTTTGTATTACATATATAAAGGAATAATATGGGACTTTACAATCGTGATTATGCGAGAGGAAATGCATCTGCATACAGCACTCAATCTAGAAGCGATACACAAATTGTATCTTTTGTAAAAGAGACTTACAAGCTTTTTGCAGCTTCAATGATGGCAGGTGCAGCTGGTGCTTACGTTGGTGTACCTATGGCTGGGACTATCGCAGCTAACTTTTTCCCTCTACTAATTTTGGAGATTGGGCTTTTAATAGGGTTGCACTTTGTAAAACATAAGCCGGGAATTAACTTGGCTGTAATGTTTGGCTTTGTATTTATGACGGGTTTAATGTTATCACCTCTGCTCTCACACACACTTGGAATGAATGGTGGTGGAGCTATTGTCGGAAATGCTTTTGCAATGACGGCACTTGTTTTTGGGGCTATGAGTTTTTATGCCATTAAAACAACTAAGGATTTTTCTGGTTATGGAAAACCGCTAATGATAGCTCTTGTGGTTATTATTGCATTTTCTATTATTAACATATTTTTGGGAAATCCACTGATGGCTATAGCTATCTCAGGAGCTGTTGTTTTACTATTTAGTATATTAGTAGTTTACGACACTCAAAACATCATCAAAGGTGCATATGAAACACCAATTGATGGTGCTATTGCGCTCTACTTAGACTTTCTAAACATATTCACTTCTCTTCTACACCTCTTTGGTATATTTGGAAGTGATGAATAACCAACTCTCACCCGATCTTTATCGGGTGATTGATGCTAACTTAAACCGCCTCAAAGAAGGTATTAGAGTTGTTGAAGACATAGTAAGATACAGAGACAACAACAAAGACCTCTCCTCCAAATTAAAACAGCTAAGACACAAAGCAAAAATCAAAGAGACACTAGAACTGCTTAAAGAGCGCGATAGCGTAAATGATGTACTTCGCACTACAATAAAAAGCGAACTTAACCGCACAGATATATCAGCGATCATCCTTGCTAACTTTAAAAGAGCACAAGAGTCCGCAAGAGTACTAGAGGAGCTTTATAAACTTCACAACGCAGAATATAGCGAGAACTTTAAACAGATCAGATATGAGCTTTATACTTTAGAGAAAACTATATTGGTCGGTAATAAATAAAAATATTTTGTTGAAGCTTGTTTTTTAAGAAGTTAAAATTAGAGAGAAGAAGATCTGGCATAAAGCCAAATCTTTATTTTAGTAGTAGTATCTTAGTCGAGGCCCATATCAAATTCTAGATATGCTCTAGTAACGTTGCTTGCATGAAGTAGATCATAAAGAGCTTTGTCTTTAAACTCTTCTAGAGGAACTGCCTCAACGATTCCAGTGCTATCTACACCATCATCCATTGCGGTTTCAACTCTCTCTTGTAAAAGAGTAAAATATTGTACATACTCATCAGTAGCAGTTTTATCTATAGTAAAACCGTGACCAGGTATAAGAGTTGTCCACTCTTTAGAGTTGATTGCTTCTAAAGCAGCTAAAGAGCCTACAACAGAACCATCTCTATTTGATGTAACTCTTCCGTTCATAACCAAGTCGCCAGCCAAAATAACTTTATTATCCGGCATATATAAGAAATAATCTTCAACCGAGTGTCCCATTCCAACAGGAACATACTCAAGATTTACGCCTGCAACCTTAAACTTTATAGTCTCTTTGTACCATTTGTCAACATGAATGATTTTCGTGCCTCTAATAGCATTTTTTGAGAGAGTTAAAAACATTCTAGAATCTTCATGACCGATAGGGTAGTTCTTGTTAATAGATTCAGGCCCTATAATCTCTGCTCCGTGAACATCTTTATAGTAGTTGTTACCTAACCAGTGATCGTCATGCTCATGGCTTAAGATAACATGTTTTACAGGAAGTTTTCCAGCTATTTTGCTTACCGCTTCATAAGCTTGCTTTGCGTATATATAAGATGGTCCGGTGTCCCATAGAACATAACTGTTGTCACCTTTAATATAACATGTATTTACCATGTTTCCGCCATTCTCTTTTGTAGGAATCTCAAGTGCTCCAAAAAAACACCAGACATTTTCACTTACCTGTTTTGGCTTTAGATTATACTGAAAATCTGCCTCAGCATCATGACCGTCTGCAAAAGAAGCTGTTGCAAGCGGTAACATTGCTACTGCAGTTACAAGCAATGGCTTAATCATCTTGTTTAACATATCTGTTTACCTTTTTGTTTAATTTACTCTTTGTAGTAAGAATATAGTTGAAGTGTTGCTTAACAACACATCAAATTTACTCTTTTATGAATGATAGGGACTTCCCTCAAAAAGAGAGAAGTGCGAAAAATTACTTTACTTTATCTTTATCGCTGTCAGTGTTGCCTTTGTTATCGATAGTTTCGATAACAAGCTCATCACCTTTTTTACCCTGCACGTTAAACATGAAGTAAGGGTTTTTAGATAGGAATGGCCCTGTTGACGCTTCCCATACAACTTTACCGTTTATTTTAGCAGTAACATGAGTAAGAAAATCAACCTCTGCTTTTCTTGTCTCAGCTTCTTCTTTACCGATCATCGGGCTGTCAAGTAAGATCTTAACTTCAACTAAACCTTTTTTTTCTTTTGCTTTTATTTTCATAATTTAATCCTTTTTTTTATTTTTGTTTATATCTGCAATCTGTTTGGGTTTAAATCAACCTCCACAACCACCGATTGAAACTTCTACTTTTTGTACAGCTGAGTACAGTTTACCGTCTCTGCCCTTTGCAACTACTGTTACGTTAGCAGTTTTTCTCATTTTGATCTTAGTCATAAGATCAGCAACGCTACCTTCAGGAAGCTCCATAACTACAACAGCACTTCTTGGGTTTGCATCTTGGAATAGTGCAACTACAGCTAAATCTAACTTAGACTTGATACCGATTGGCACTGCGCCACCATTTTCAGCTAATTTTGGAGCTTTGATCTCAATTTGTCCGTCTATCATCTCTGATGAACCGAATAGTGCCTCAATAGCCTCTTTAGAACTAGGAGCATCCCAAGCTTTTGGAGCAGTTGCTCTAAAATCAGTAGCACTTAAACTTACTGGTAATACTGATGCTGCAGCTACCGCTGTCGCACCTAAACTTAAAAATTTTCTTCTTTGCATTTTCTTTCCTTTATATAGTGTTAGTAGATCTAATAAGTCTTACTTACTAGATTCTACCATAAATTTAACAATGTCTTTAATCTGATCGTCACTAAGGTCCATAGCACCGCCCTTTGGAGGCATGCCACCAATACCGTTTATAGAGTTATGGTTAACTCTATCTATGCCTTGCTCCATTACTGTAGCCCAAGCATTTTTGTCTCCCACTGCAGGTGCACCCATTGCATCAGTTTTATGACAAACTGCACAAGATTTCTCATACAATTTCTCAGCCTCTGATACCGGTCCAGCATCTTCACTTACAGGAGGAAGATCTCTTTCTGTAGAGTACGGAGGAACTACAGCGGTAATCTCATTTGCAATTCTTGCTACAGACTCTTTACCACAGTTAGTCATACAGCGAGTTCCAACTGCACCGAAGTTTTTAGGCTCAGCAAAAAACGCTCTAACATTTTCAACACCCTCTGGTCCGTCAATATTCGGATAGAAGCCGTCACGGTTTGGCATTACGATCTTTTTGAAGTTATCTTGATTTAACTCTTCAATATCTTCACCATCAATTTGTACACCATTCTCATAAAGAAGGTAAGCCGTCATAGCATACATCTCATCAGGTGTATAGCTTTTTGGGTTTGCGTATGGCATAGCATCACGGATATACCAGATAAGTGTACTAGCTTGCGGCCAGTAAGAACCGATAGTTCTGTTTGGAGCATCTTTGCCTGGACAAGTTCTCTGATTTGCTAGTGAGTCCATTGAACCACCCGTAAGTGTTGGGTACCCTTTTCCGCCTGCACCAAACTCACCGTGACATACTGCACAGTCTCTATCATAAAGAACTTCACCCTCTTCAACAGTACCGCTACCTTCCGGTAAACCTGTACCGTCCGGCATAATATCCGCATCCCAAGCCTTTAGCTCATTTGGAGTCGGAGCTCTACCGAAGTTAACGCCTGTTGTCGGCTGCTCATTAACGGCATATGCAGTATACATGCCATTTTCTCTCTTATATGTAACACCGCCGTCCAAAGCATCTTTAGTCGGGTTGTACATACCGTTTGCAGCAGACTCTACTTTTGCAGATGATGCACCAGCAGAGCTGCTTGAAGCGAAACAGCCTGTGAAGAACAGCGCACTACTAGCAACTACGGAAACACCAAGAATAATTAGTTTACTATTTAATTTTATCATTTTCTTCATCTCCCTAACTTGGACAGTTGTCTGTTCTAACTTGAACATTATGAACTGAACCATCTTGTCTTACTTCCCAAGTACAAATTGAGTTTCTATGATAAACACCCTCTACACCAATGATCTCTTTCTCTTGAGTAACAGACGGCTGAACGAATCCTGCATCATCTATAGCACGAGATTGAATCAGTAGAGGTTTACCCTCATATCTGTACATATATGAGAATCTTGTCCATGACTTAGGAAGAACGAGTCCTTTAAGACTTGCTTCAACATAGTTGTCTCCGCCATCAAATGATATATCTACAGCCGTAATAGTTCCGTGACCACTCCACGCAATACCTTCAACCTCTACCAAGTCGCCTTTTTTAAGGTCAGACCATGGTTTTTCAGGACAAGGGTTTGTGATAATTGAGTTAACTTCTAACGGGTAGAAGTGTTGGATAGCTTTACCGCTAGCAGTAAGAACCGTATATTTAGAAGTCTCTTCTTTACAGTACCATGGCTCTGCACCGAACTCTAAACGCTTAAGCCACTTAACACATAGGTTTGCTTCCCAGCCCGGTAACATCAAACGAACGGGATACCCTTGCTCAGGTCTGATTGCCTCACCATTTTGAGCCCAAACAATCATTGCATCATCTAAAACTTTTTCAACAGGAACCGTTCTGCTCATCTCTGAACCGTCAGACCCTTCAGCCAACATCCATTTTGCAGTCGGTTTTAGACCGATTTCATCAAGGATAGTTTTTAGACGAACACCTGTCCACTCTGCATTACTCATCATACCTTTTACGAATTGTAAAGAGTTGAATTGAGGACCTTTCCACTCAGCAGCACCATTTGCAGGACACTCCATGAAAAGAATTCTGCTCTCAGACGGATATTTTTTTAACTCATCTAAAGTCAAAACAATCGGTCTCTCAACAAGACCGTGAATCATCAGTCTGAACTTATTTGGATCAACATGTGCAACACCGTTGTGCGTTCTAGTGAAGTGCAATCCGTTTGGCGTAATAATACCTTCTAGCTCATGTAGCGGCGTCATTGAAACAGCAGCATGCATGTCTCCAGCAGATGAAAGAAGACTTGATGTTCTTCTTACAACATTGTGCTCATACTTTGACGGTATACCATATGGATACTTATTAAGCTCATCACCTAAACTTGTTCCCCACTCCACATGGTGAATAATATTTTCATCGTCAGCTGACAGCTTAGCAGGTGCTAAGATACTTGTAGCAGCGATAGCACTTACAGAATAAGCAGCAGTTCTTTTGAAGAAATCTCTTCTACTCGATTGCTCTACATTTGTAGTAGTTTCTAAGTTATTTTCAGAAATTTTACTCATTTATCATCTACCTCCTTCTCTTTATCTTGTAGATTTTATAGTATGCACAGTACAAACTTCTTTATGCATAGTACAAAATGCAAGACGGAGATTATATATGAAATTAAATTAAATTGTCAAGCAATATTATCAATAATGTAATAATTTTCTCACATTTTTATATTTCTTCACACTTTATGAAAAAATCAACCTGACTTATAGTTTTTATAATTGATACTAAAAATATGTTAAAATTACGAAATTATAAAGTTGCTTAAAACGGTGAAAAAAATGTCAAAAAAATGCGTCGGAAAAATTATAGAACTTTTTATCTCTATAAAAGAGAGTTCCACAAGAATCAATAAGCCTACTATAGAACTGGATCTGGCTGGAGTTGTAGGAGACAAGTTTTACGACAAAGACAACATCCGCTCAATCTTAATCACATCTACGGATAGTTACAATTTAATCAAAGAGTATGAGATAGAGATGCCATACGGATATTTGGGTGAAAATATTCTAATGGACTATAATCCCTACGCATTAAGTATGGGAAGCAGATTCCAAATCGGCACTGTCGTGCTTGAGATAAGTCAAAATTGTACTATATGCAATCACCTCTCAGTGCTTGACAAGCGCATACCGAAACTTTTAAAAAATGACAGAGGTATCTTCGCAAAGGTTATTAAACCGGGTAGAATATCAAAAAATGATGATCTCTATATGTTAGAAGAGTAGATAAAAGTTACCTCGAACTCCAGATAGCTCAAAGGGTACTCACGCAGAAGCTTTTTACTCTCTTTATAATTTAATATTTTTCTCGATCCGCTGACACCGCTTTTTTTTATATACTTAAACATATCTCTTGTCGATTCAAACTCAAGTCTGTAGTTTACGACCTCAGTTTTTGCATCAAAATATTTTTCTCCAAGCTCACGCACCTCATCAGAGCTTCTAAGTATAGAGCTGATGGATGCCGTTTTGTTTATGGTCTTAAATGTATTTGAGGTAAATATTGCCAGAGCGACAGGAGCGTTTAGTTTCTTGATATTGCTAAATATTCTCTGTAGATCATCTGCCCACTGAAGAGCAGAAGCTGAAAAGATGAAATCATATATATATGTAAGCATATTTTCAAAAAGAGCATCATCATTGAAGTCTGCATAGATAAGCTCTATATTTGGTGATCTTGGATGCAACTTTAACATACCATCTGCAAAATCTACTCCGGTAAAGTGTTCATACTCCCAATCTATTGCACTGCAAAGATTTCCGCTACCGCACCCTAGATCCAAAATATTTTTCGGTTTTTGCTTTACATGAGATAGCAGCTTCTCTATCACTTTTTTTTGTATAACATTGTAACTGTTATAATCAAGCGCATACTTTGAAAATTCTGAGCTTATCTTCATCTTCTGTTAGCGACCAAAGAGAGAATAAAAACCCCGATTATACATAGCACTATAGTCGCTCCTGAAGGGAGTGAAAAATGAAATGATAGGAACATTCCCAGCAGTACGCTAAATAGCGAGAACGCAAGAGAGATGAGTACCGTTTTTAAAAAACCGACTCTAAACTGCAGTGCGGCAATAGTTGGAATGATCATAAGAGCGCCGATTAGAAGACTTCCGACCACTCTGATGGAGAGAGCAATAATGATCGCAACAACGCTTACAAGCACAAAATTTAAAACATTTACCCTTATACCGCTTGTCTTTGCCACCTCTTCATCATAGGCGATAAAATAGAACTCTTTTGAAAAGAGCAGCAGCACCGATAAAGAGATGACCCCAAAGATCGCGATTACAACAATATCCTCACTGCTCACAGAGAGAATTGAGCCAAATAGGTATGAAAAAAGTGAGTTGTTAAATGCTCCCCCAAGAGATACGATTATAATCGCTACTGCCAAAGAGCCTGAGAGCAAAATAGCAAGAACCGCATCACTATATAGTGCGAAGGCGCTTCTTAGATACTCGATCAGCCAAGCCGACAAAACAGCAAAAAGCACCGCCGACCAGAGAGGATTGTACTCTGCAACAAGACCGACAGCTACACCTAAAAGAGCCGAGTGTGCAAGGGTCTCCCCGATCAAAGAGTATCTTCTTAGAACAACAAATGTACCGCTGATGGAAGCCAGGACGGCAATTATAACTCCCGCTAAAAGCGCTCTTTGCATAAAATCATATTCAAACATCTCTAACACATCAATGCTCGTGCTTATGTACATGAAGAAGATGCGCGTCGATTCCGTATAGTTCGCTCATCTCTTCACAGCTTAATGCTTGTTTTGGGTTGTTGCAGATGATGGCTTTTTGGTTTATTGTAAAGAGTCTTGCTATATCATCCGCGATCACCCCTATGTCATGTGTTATAAAAACAATAGTGATACCCTCTTTTTGATTTAACTCTCTAAGCAGTGCATAAAACCTTTTTTGAGAGGCGACATCTACGCCCGTATTTGGCTCATCCAGTATCAAGATCTCAGGCTTTGAAGCAAGTGCACGGGCTATCATAACACGCTGTCTCTGCCCGCCAGAGAGCGTTCCTACCATCTTATCTTTTAGATCACTTATATCCATCTTTGCCATTGCATCATCTACAAGCTGTTTATCTACTTTGCTAAAAGCTCCAAACAGACTTCTTTGTGATGTTCTTCCCATCTTTACAATATCTGAAACAGTCGCGGGAAAAGAGCTGTCTATTTGTGCGGCACGCTGTGGAACATAACCGATCTTGTGCCACTCTTTAAAGTGTGAGAGTTTTTTGCCATATATTCTAACCTCTCCGCTTGTCGGTTTTTCAAGCCCCAAAAGCATTCTGATCAGCGTCGTCTTGCCCCCGCCGTTTGGTCCTATAATAGCGATATATTCAGAGGAGAATATCTCCAAAGAGATGTTTGATAAAATGGTCTGCTCTTTTAGAATGAAACTCAAATTTTTGACATCAAATATCGGAACTGTGAATTTCATCGGCACTTCATGGCTTTTGATATTTTTTGCAGATTTCTTCTCATAATATCCTCATAGCCGAGCTTCTCTTTTGCCTCATCTGCAGTGATATTGCCAAGCGGCTGAAGAACATCGTAAGACACTCCCGCCTCTTCTGCTATGCTTTTTATAGTTTTTTCATTTGCGAATTTCTCAAAAAAGATAGTCTCCACTCTGTGCTCTTTTATAAACTTGATGAGCTTTATCATAGTTTTTGCGCTCGGCTCGGCTTCCGGAGAGAGCCCGCTTAGAGCCTCAGTATGAAAGCCGTATCTATTTGCAAGATATGAAAATGCGTTGTGATTTACGATGATAGTATCGAGCTGGCATTGCGATAGTTTCTCTTTATAATCTTCATCAAGATTTTTCAGCATTGCTACGTAGCTCTCTCTGTTTTTCAAATATAATTCTCTGTTTTTTGGAAAGAGCGCAATAAGCTCCTCTGTTATGCGCTCTGCTGCGAGCATCATATTGTGTGGATCTTGCCAGTAGTGAGGATCCACCCTGTCATGGTGGTGGTCATCATGATGCTCATGTTTATCCTTGCCAAGCTCCATCAGTTTTACATGCTGACTTACATCTACTGCTCTGTTTTTAAACTCAAAACCCTCTATCCAAGGCTCAAGACCTGCACCGCTGTAGAGAACGAGATCGCTTCTTGATATTTTTATCATATCTTTTGGAGTTGGCTCGTAACTGTGCGCATCCACTCCAAATGGAAGGATCATAAAAGTCTCTGCCGTATCGGAAGCTATATTTTTTGCTATATCATAGAGAGAGAAGGTACTCGCCGCAACCGTCGCTTTTTCACTACTCTTTTGCTCAGCTGCTAGAGATATTGACGTAACTAGCAGGATTACTGCTAAAAAAAATCTGTTTTTTAAATTCATTAATGTTTCCAATATTTTTTTTGAAATTATATCTTATTTTGCAACAATTGGTTTTTTTGGGTATAATTCGCAACTTTTAAAACTCAGGATATATATAATGACAGCTAGTTTTCTACTTATTGTTCAAATAATTTTAGTCGTAATGATTATCATAGCAGTGCTTCTGCAAAAAAGCTCAAGTATCGGTCTAGGAGCATACAGCGGCTCAAACGACTCTGTTTTTGGAGCAAAAGGTCCTAGTAGTTTCTTGGCAAAAACAACTTTTACCATAGGCTTTTTATTTGTTGTAAACACAATTGCTCTGGGCTATATGTACGCATCAGCTGCAACTGAATCTGTCGTTGACAATATGATCGAATCAACAGACGTTCAAGCTCCATCTGCTATAACTCCTGCACCGCAGCAGAGCGAAACTACACCTCCAAAATAGTTGCATTTTTTTGCAACTACACACCTCGTAAAATCTTATTTTTAGAGATTTCTCGCTACAATAACGCCACTATTTTTGATATATAAGGAAACTAAATGTTAGATGAAATATTCGACAAATGCGAATCAGAGATGAGATCGAGCGTAAATCATATGCTAAAAGATTTTAAAACCCTAAGAACAGGTAAAGTAACCACATCTGTTTTGGACAATGTTAAAATCGACTACTACGGTACTATGACTTCACTAGATCAAGTAGGCTCTATTTTAGTAGCAGATGCGACGACTATTGTTGTTAATCCTTGGGAGAAAAATCTTCTCTCAGCTATTGAGGGCGCTATATCAAAAGCAAACGTAGGTGCAAACCCGAATAACGACGGCGATCAGATCAAGCTATTTTTTCCGGCAATGACGGTTGAGCAGAGACAAGAGTCTGTAAAGCAGATGAAGGGGATGGGCGAGACTGCAAAAATTGCCATCAGAAACGACAGAAAACATGCAAACGACAAGATCAAAAAGCTTGAAAAAGATAAAGAGATAACGGTAGATGAGTCCAAATCTGCTCAAGACAATATACAAAAACTTACAGATAAATTTATTGCAGAAGTCGATGGCATACTTAAGACAAAAGAAGCAGAGATACTAAAGGTATAACTTACTATGGATATTAAAAAAAAATATATGGATTCAGATGCTCTTTTAGAGGGACATTTTAAACTAAGCAGCGGCAACCACTCACAATTTTACCTCCAGTCCGCAAAGGTCTTAGAGAATCCAAAAACGGCAAAACTTCTCGCAGATGCACTCGCACTTGAGATCAAAAAAAGCGGCTTGCAAGTAGATACCGTCTGTGCTCCGGCTCTTGGCGGTCTTATTGCAGGTTTTGCTCTAGCTACTGCACTTAATGTACGCTCTATCTTTGCGGAGAGAGTAGATGGCAAGATGGCTATTCGCCGCGGCTTTGAGATAAAAAAGGGCGAGAGAGTCTTGATGTGTGAAGATATCATTACAACAGGTGGATCTGCCATGGAAGCCGCAGAGGTCGTAAAGAGCCTTGGCGGAGAGATTGTAGGCGTTGCCGCACTTGCCAACCGCGGCTTTTGTAAGCGCCAAAACAGCGATATAACAACAAAGCCAAACTGCAAACTTCCGCAGGATATCCCGTTTTTTGCGCTGGAGGATTTTACTTTTGAGATGTACTCGCCCGATGAGTGCCCTATGTGCAAAGCAGGAAGCGAAGCTATAAAACCCGGCTCAAGAGGAAATTAAAATCCAAAAAGAGCTTACTTAAAAGGTGTTGTTTTTGAAACTAGCCACTCTTTTTTTTACATTGACGCTCTTTTTTCAAAATGCATATGCTTCTGAGATGCCTCAAGATGAGCTGCTTAAAAAGATGATAGGCAGAATGCTTATCGTCGGTTTTGAGAGCCAGAGCATTACTAAAGACTCCAAAATTGTAAAAGATATGCAAAAATATCACCTCGGCGGTGTCATTCTATTTGACCGCCACTTCAACGACAGAACAAAAACAAAAAACATCAGCTCGCCTAAACAGCTAAAAACTCTTACCTCATCACTCAACTCATTTGCCAAAAAACCGCTTCTTATCTCGGTAGATCAAGAGGGAGGAAAGGTCGCAAGACTAAAGCCTGCTTATGGTTTTGAAGCCACACCCTCGGCTAAAGTAGTCTCGGAGATGGATGCCTACATGACAAAACGTGTCTATGACAATCTTGCAAAAACACTCCAAAACGCAGGCATAAACTGTAACTTTGCACCCGTTGTCGATCTGGCCGTAAATCCTCAAAACAGAGTTATATCAGGGCTTAAGCGCTCCTACTCAAGCGAGCCAAAAGAGGTCGCAAAGTACGCAAAGATATTTATGGATTCACTTCAAGAGAGAAATATTATCTCTGTTTTAAAACATTTTCCGGGTCACGGTTCCTCACTTGAAGATTCCCACAACGGATTTGTAGATATAAGCGAAACATGGGGCGAGACCGAGCTGGAGCCATACATAGAGCTTATCCACTCAGGCGGCGTCTCTATGATAATGACGGCTCACGTCTTTAACAGATATCTTGATGAGCTCTATCCAGCAACTCTATCATACAGAGTAAACACGGAGCTGCTT
Organism: Sulfurimonas crateris; assembly: GCF_005217605.1. NCBI lineage: Bacteria > Pseudomonadati > Campylobacterota > Epsilonproteobacteria > Campylobacterales > Sulfurimonadaceae > Sulfurimonas > Sulfurimonas crateris. The sequence goes on from NZ_SZPX01000001.1 coordinate 12,538, forward strand.
AGAGAGAAACTGGGCTATGATGGAGTGATTGTGAGTGATGATTTACAGATGGGAGCTATCGCTAAACACTACACTCTTGAAGAAATAGTGACACTCTCTATAAACTCTGGAGTGGATATGCTGCTCTTTGGCAATCAGCTCGCCAAGCAGGATACCCGTGAACTTGTAGAGACGATTATGGCACAAGTAAAAAACGGTTCTATATCTATGGATAGAATTGTAGAATCAAACTCAAGAGTAGAACAGTTGTTCACCAAGATACAAATAAAATAATGCAAGGTGCTTTTTCAACTCTAGACTGGATCGTATTTGCCTCCTACTTTATACTGCTTGCTATTACCTCTATTGTTTTAAGCCGCACCAAGATAAACTCTTCACGAGACTATTTTTTATCTCCGCATGCGATGCCTATGTTTGCCGTTGCTATATCTGTTTTGGCAACATCACAATCAGCCGCTACTTTTTTGGGTGCTCCAGAATACTCTTATACAAAGGACTTTACCTTTATAGGGTTCTACTTCTCCGCACTTTTAGCCGTTATCTTCGTAGCGTATGTTCTCATTCCAAAATATTACGAGATGAAGGCAGTTACCGTTTATGAGCTCCTGGAGTCCAGATACGGAGAGAGCGCAAAAAAGCAGGCGGGGGTTATGTTTCTTATAGGAAGAGTCCTTGCCAGCGGAGCAAGACTCTACATTGGAGCACTGGCAATATCGATGATAATATTTAGCGATATTATCTTCTTGCATGTTGCGCTCTCTATATTGATCCTAATGCTTGGAGCCCTTGCATACACTTATTTCGGCGGTGTGCGCTCCGTCATACTGAGCGATGTTATTCAGGCGGTTACATACATAGGAGCGGGGGTCGCTGTTCTTATATATCTCTACTACTCGCTTGAGCATATCGAGATCATAAAAACTCTTAGCGAAAATAACAAACTAAACTTCATCGACAGTTCATTTGATGGCAACTTTAGCATTATAGGGCTTCTTAGCGGCTGGCTTCTGTTAAACATTGCGGCATTCGGGCTTGATCAGGATATGACTCAAAGGGTACTTGCCTGCAAAGATAAAAATGAGGCTGCAAAATCGCTTATTATCTCCATTTTACTGACCATTCCCGTTGTACTCCTCTTTTTGGCAATAGGAGCGCTTCTGTACCTTTTTTATATGCAAGGCGGCGTAGATCAGAGTTTTGAGGGTGAGAAGATCACTATTTTTATGTACTACATACTAAATGAGATGCCTGATGGACTTAGAGGCTTGGTCACGGTGGGAGCTATTGCGGCGGCACTCTCAAGTACCAACTCCGTTCTTGGCGCTATGGCTTCTATTGCGGTTGAGGACATCTACAAGCCTTGGAGATTAAAACAGAGCCAAATAGAGGAGCAGCACTTTGTAAAAGCCTCACGATTTGCGGTGCTCATCTTCGCAGTAGTTCTCTCCCTTATGGCAATGGTAAGCTACTTCTGGCAGCGCTACAGCGACCTATCGCTTATCAGTTTTGCGCTTGGTGTTATGGCATTTGCATATACGGGGCTTTTGGGTGTATACTTCTCGGCAATATTTACGTCGCGCGGAAACAAGAGTAGTGTTTTATGGGGGCTTATTGGCGGATTTGCAACCGTTTTAGCACTTCAGCCATATAGCTTTGGCATAGAGCTTGCCTTCTCGTGGCAGATAGTAATCGGTACCGCTGTAGCATTTTTTATTGTTCAGCTAGGAGGAGCAAAAAATGAGTGAGTATTATATAGGCGTAATGTCGGGAACCAGCCTTGACGGGATCGATATAGCATACTGCCAGATCAAAGAGCACAGCTTTGAGCTGCTGCACTCAGATGCCTACCCCTTTGACAAAGAGATAAAAGAGGAGATATTAAAAGCTATAAACACTCCAATGACACTAAAGAGGATTGGCGAGCTTGACACCCGCTTGGGGGAGATGTACGCAAATACGATAGAGCGTTTTATATCTCAAAAGAGGATAGATAAAAAGCAGATAACCGCTATAGGTCTTCACGGTCAGACGTTGTGGCATGAGCCGAACAGCGCAAACCCTTTCTCCATGCAGCTTGGCAATCCAAATGTTATAACGGCACTAACAGGCGTTAGCGTTGTTAGCGATTTCAGAAGAAAAGATATTGCTCTTGGCGGTCAGGGCGCTCCCTTTGCTCCAGCTTTTCACCAATACCTCTTCTCAAGGCTAAAAGCCAAGATAGCCGTTGTAAACATAGGCGGAATGGCGAATCTATCTATCTTGGGAGAGAGGCTTAGAGGGTATGATACTGGGTGCGGAAATGTTCTCATGGACTACTGGATCTCACTCAACAGGGGAGAGACCTACGATAAAGACGGAGAGTGGGCAAGATCTGGAACTTTTGACAGAGACCTCTTGGAGCAGATGCTAAAAGAGCCATATTTTTCAAAAGCTATTCCAAAGAGTACCGGACGTGAACTCTTTAACGCAGATTGGCTTGAGAGAGAGCTGAGAAAATTCTCCCCAAAAAAGAGCGGTGCACTGAGCATAAAAAAAGAGGATGTGCAGGCAACGCTTTTAGAGCTCAGCGTTGTAACCATTGCAAATGAGGTCAAAAAGAGCGGTGCAGATATGCTGATAGTTTGCGGTGGCGGCGTTAAGAACAGCTACCTTATGCAGAGATTAGGAGATAAGCTAAAAGGGACTGAGGTAGTTCCAAGCGATGAATGCGGCGTAAGCAGTGAGTTCATGGAATCTATGGCGTTTGCGTGGCTTGCCCATGAGAGAGTGCACAGAAAATGTGTCAAACTATCCTCCATAACAGGAGCGTCAAAAGATTCTATATTAGGTGCTATTTATGAGTAAAACCCAAACTTGGTTAAAAACAACCTCTTTTAAAAACTATATCATTGAGTCTGCTCTTGCAGATGCAAGTTTTAGAAAATATTACAGGCTGCGTGACGGCAGTAAAACAGCACTTTTAATGGACTCATCTCTTGAAAAAGCCTCACTAAATGCTTTTATGGATATAACATCAAGACTTCAAAGCGTGGATGTAGGTGTGCCTAAAATATTTGAACACAACCCAGATGAGGGCTTTTTGATACTAGAGGACTTCGGAACTTCTCACTATCTGGATATTTTAAATCAGAACAACTTTAAAGCATACTATACAAAGGCGATGAACACTATCTTAAAGATGCAAAAAGCCGATGCTGCAGGACTTCCGCTATACGACAAAGAGTTTTTGCATGCGGAGATGGATCTGATGCAGGAGTGGTACATAGAAAAACATCTTAATCTAAAGCCGAGCGATGCACAGGCAAAGCTTATAGCAGATACTCTTGAGGCGATCTCGTGCGTTGTCTTGGAACAGCCGCAAGATACATTTGTACATCGTGATTTTCACTCAAGAAACATAATGTTAAAAGAGAACAACAAACTCGGAATTATCGACTATCAGGATGCAATGTGCGGAGCTGTCACCTATGATCTGGTCTCACTGCTAAAAGATTGCTACGTCGCCTACGACAGAAGAAATATAAAAGAGCTGGCTCTTGAATTTCGCGACAAAAAGGGGCTCAAAGTAGACAATGAGACCTTTATAAAATGGTTTGACTTTATGGGACTTCAAAGACACATAAAAGTGCTTGGGATCTTCTCCCGACTTCATATCAGAGATAAAAAGAGTGGCTATCTAAAGGATATACCTCTGACTCTTAAGTATATTATAGATACGGCCGGCAGATACAACGAGACAAAAGAGTTCGCCGCTTTTTTAGGAAATATAAAATGAATGCAATGATCCTGGCTGCAGGCCGCGGAGAGAGGATGCGCCCGCTTAGCGACAAGACCCCAAAACCGCTCTTAAAAGTTCACGGTAAAAGCCTTATTGTCTGGCATATAGAGCGGCTTGCTTCACTAGGATTTAGCCAAATAGTCATAAATATAGATCACCTTGGAGATATGATAATAAAAAGCTTGGGGGATGGCTCAAAATGGGGAGTCAATCTGCTCTACTCGGACGAGAGACAAAGCGGAGCGTTAGAGAGCGGGGGCGGGATCATAAACGCGCTCCCTCTTTTGGATAGCGAGAAATTTTTGGTAGTAAACGGCGATATCTGGTGCGACTATGAGTTTGAAACCGGCTATGACTTAGGGGATGATCTGGCTCATCTTATCTTGGTTAAGAATCCAGGGCATAATCCGAGCGGAGACTTTGCTCTGCACAAGAACAGAGTCAGCAACGACACAAAAGGAAGATATACATTCTCAGGCATTGGATACTACTCTGCTAAACTTTTTGAGGGACTGGAGAACAAAAAAATGCCTCTTGCTCCAATTCTTAGAGAAACAGCAGAGAATGGCAGAGTAAGCGGCTCGCTCTACGACGGAAAATGGTACGATATAGGCACGCCTGAAAGATTAAAAGAGATAAACGCTGCTTCTTTATAGTTAGCCCTATTTGGTATAAGATGTTATACTTGGGGCAAAAATTATAGAAGAGTTAATTATGAAAAATCTACTGCTTGCCCTTTTACTGAGCGTGCCCCTTTTTGCAAAGTATGACAACTGCGAATTTAAAAACAAAGATTATATAGATATATGCAATAAAGTAGTAAAGAATGGCGTCTCACATGAATATGCAAACAAGTTTTTGCTCTCCTATTTTAAAACAAAAAAGTTTGATGAAGTCAGCTATAAATATCTGCAGCCCAAATATATTAAAACCCATAAAAAAAATGAGAAAAAAGCAAATAACGTACTTGTAAAATATGTACCGGACATGGTTGCACATCTTAAAAAGTATGCCGAAGTTTATGATTTTGCAGAGAAAAAATATGGCGTAAACCGTGAGATAATCGCCGCTATTTTGATAAAAGAGACAAAGCTCGGAAAGATAAAACCGACCCATGACGCATTTATAGTCTTTAACACTCTGGTGGTTAGAACAGAGCCAAACAGCCCCAGAGAAAAGTGGCTTTTAAATATGGGAAAAACAAATATGGCTTCTATAATCACCCACTGCTACAAAAAAGGGGTGACCCCCGAAGAGTGCAATCTACCAAGCTCCTACGCGGGGGCGGTCGGCATACCTCAATTTATGCCAAACAGTTTTGTCTATGCCGAGGGGTATAAAACAGAGATTGCAGATTTAACAAAAATGGAGGATGCTATTGTTTCTGCCAGCAAATTTTTACATAAAAAGGCTGATTTTTCTGAGCTTCTTGATTGGAGTAAAATACCCGATATCGTAAGCATTGAGTCCAAGTGGTACGACTATGAGTTTAAAAATGATAACGCTTCACTTGTCTATGAGAAAAACTCAAAATCTGACAAAACTTACGACTGTTTCGCATGTGACAAACAAGAGCTTCAATATCTAAGAGAGTATGCCAAAAAGATAATGCGCTACAACAACTCTTCAAATTACGCCATCGGCGTAATGCGTCTGGCGTATGATGCACACATAATGCTTGAGAAGTAAAGCTTAGCTACTTTTTTCTCGCGTCTTTAAAGTAGAGCACACACCAGCCATCTGGACTTATGGAACCCTCGACTATTTTACACTCGTTTGTTTCTGGCAAAAAATGGAGGCAGTCTATACATTTTTTTCCATCTTTTGGACTATCCTGATACATAGTCTTCTCTTTTGTACCTTTTGCCAAAAGCGGTGTAACACCCCATGTAGGTAGGAATTTATGAGAAATTACATTTAGTTCATAAATGTTACTCTCACAGCTATACTCTATTCTTTTTCTCTTAATTTGCCCTAAACAATAAAATCTACTTCTCTCTCAAACTTTACTTTATTAAAAAATTACAGTTTTAAGAGTATGTGACTTTTGTGGTTTTACAACTCTCGCATCATCAAAAGCGTTTGCTGATTCGATGCAGAGCATATGCTCGTAGGCATCTTTATTCATAGCGCTCATTCTAGAAGTTTTCTCTATCCACGGGTTCCATACAACGACAGAAGATGAGTTCTCGTTTCTAACATGTAGCGTTCTATTTTTATCATACAGAGTTATCTCCCTATCTACCTCTTGGTAAACTCTGTCAACCTCTTGATTAAAGGTTATATCGCCCTCTTGCACCTCATCTTTCCATGTCAGCGCATCAAGATATGGCTTTTTATCGAGCCCTTTTATAACGGCATCTGAAATATGAGAGAGTGAGAAATATGTGTGAAGAGCCTGCGTTATACTAAAAGGATTGCAATCAAGATTTGTGGTTTTAAGCTCCATCGTTAACTTATCTGAAATAGTTACATGTAAATCCAGTTCAAACAAATAGGGCCACATCTTTAAGCTCTCTTGGCTGTGTGTAAGCCTTAAAATAACAGATGAACTCTTCTCATCTGCCTCACTGCAGCTCACACAGTCCCACATGGCCGTTCTTGCAAAACCGTGCTGAGGCAGAGCTTTGTCTTCACTGAAACCAAACCACGGCCAGCAGATTGGAACTCCACCACGGATAGCTTTGCCCGTCTCAAAATCACTTACTTCGCTAAGCCATAAAATCGGCTCCTCGCCGACTCTTGCATAGTGAAAAAGATGTGCGCCCTGAAGCGCTATTTTTGCCTCTGCGGCAGAGTTTTTTATCTCAATATATACAAAGCCGTTTGGCAGTTTTTTGTGAGTTATCACAACTCATCCCAAGACTTTATCTTATGCCATCTAAGAGCGTAAAGGAGTATAAAGAGATAACAGATTATCCCCATAAGGTATGTTGACTGCATATCTCCGCTGACGTAAGATATCTTGCCAAATATAAGCGGAAGGATCGCACCGCCCGCTATTGCCATTATCAAAAGCGCGCTTCCTTGCGCCGTATATTTTCCCAACCCTTCAAGTGCCAACGGCCAGATCGTCGGCCATACAAGAGCATTTGCAAACCCTAAGAATGCTACAAAAGTCACGGTATTTGGAAGAGTTCTAATGCCGCTCCATCCCCATAAAATTTCTGAAATTCCATGACTTTGAGATGAAGAGACTACTCCGAACAAAAACAGTATTCCCAAAAGTGCGGAGCCTATGAGCGCTCTCTCTTGCGAGATATATTTCGGTATAAGTGCGACACCGAGTGCGTATCCAAGTACCATAAAAAACATTACATAAGAGGTTAGGGAGGTAACATTTACTAAGCCTAAATGCTGTCCATAAAGACCGATAGTATCGCCTGCTATTACCTCTATGCCGACATAGAAAAAGAGCGCGGCTGCACCTAAGACCACGCGCGGAAATGCGAAGATACTCTTCTCCTCTGCCTCCGCATTTTTCTCGAACTCAAGCTCGGGAAGTTTAGAGAACTTTACAAGAGCAATCAGAGAGCTAAGCAACAGAGCCATAATAATGTAGGGAGCTATAAGTTTTGAAGCAAGTTCCTCTTTTGACTCTGCGGAGAGATCCTCCAACGAACCTATGCCTGAGAGTATAAATGCAGTAAAGAGAAGTGGTGCGATGACCCCTGCCCCCTTATTTATAAGCCCCATAATGCTTATGCGTGTCGCCGCGCTCTCTATGGGTCCTATGCAGACTATGTAGGGGTTTGATGCGGTCTGCAAGATGGTAAGACCCGATCCAAGTGCAAAAAGAGCTATCAAGAAAAGTGTAAAACTCTCCCTCTGCGCTGCCGGTATAAAGAGAAGGCTTCCCAGTGCCATTATCGCCAGACCGAGTGCCATTGAATTTTTGTACCCTATCTTTTCAATCACGTAAGACATAGGCAGAGCCATTACCGTATAAGCGATATAAAAAACAAAGGTTACAAAGAGAGCTTCAAACTCGTTAAGATCGCATATTGCCTTCAAAAAGGGAATAAGCGACCCATTTAGCCATGTTACAAAACCGAAAATAAAAAAAAGCACCCCTATTATTGTCATAGGAACTATGGTAGGAGTGTTTAATATTTTAAAGCGCTTAAACATTTTTGAGGCTCTTAAGATAGTTTGCAACGCCGTCTTCATCATTTGTGTGCGGCAGAACTATTTTCGCCGCTTTTTTTACGCCCTCTTGTGCGTTTGCAACGGCAATTGATGTTCCTGCCAACTCGAACATTCCAATATCATTGAAGTTGTCTCCAAAAACACTAAGCTTTTTAAGGTCAAAACCGATCGCTTCGCTCACACTTCTTATGCCGTGAGATTTGTCCGCATCTTTATGAAGCAGCGTCAAAAAGTAGCAGCCTGCATAGGCTTCTGGAGCCAAAATATACTTTATAGTATCCCCAAAAACAGCTCTTAGATGAGATGCCACTCTTCTTAAAAGCTCCTCTTCGCCAAAATAGACTATCTTAAAATTATCACTCATTGCGCGAAGGTTTTTCTCTTGATGATGGTAATCGTCTTTTTTGTAGTTTTTAAGTATCTTTGTTTGATACGCATTTAAAACGGTAGAGAAAGAGAAGGCTTCACTAAGATTTTTATCCGCCAAAGAGAGAACAAAAGGGTAGATACCGAACTTTGCACCCTCATCTATGATGGCATCCCCTATCTCTTTGTTTATAAACTTCGTATCGATTATCTTTTTATCCATAGTAGCTATCAGTGCACCGTCAAGCAGTATCATCGGAGCGTTAACATCTACATCTTTTAAGAACTGTGCCGTCTTTTTATATGTTCTGGCAGTTGCGATACTAAGGACAGAGTCGCTTGAAAAACTGTTCCATACCTCTTTTGTAAAGGGGCTTACAGATAGATCCGTCCGCAAAAAAGTGTGGTCCAAATCTGTAATATAAGCATTTTTCATTTTACTTAGTACCGCATTTTACATGTAATCATTTTCTCAACAAGCAGGCGCCCAACTTCTACTTTAGTATCTACGATAGAGGTAATATCGAGATCTTGAAGATTCTCTTTATCTTCAAGCGTAGCTACTTTTACTATGAGGTTAATATCTTTGGTGTGTTTTAATATAGCCTCACAAATAGCTCTTTTCTTCTCTATATTATCAAGCGTTACTATTACCGCGGCTGAACTCTCCGCATGAAGCGCCTCTAATAGCGAAAGCTTTGACATATCTCCCAAATATGCCTCTTTCCCCGCAGATAAAGCTTCATTGACATGTTTTGGATTGTTGTCGATTATAACGTAGTGAGCACCAAGTTCATCAAGATTTTTAGCAACAAATTTACCTATTGCACTATAACCGCACACGATAACATGGTTCTCTCTAGAGACAAATGCGGATGTATCAAGTCCAAGATATTGATGATGGCTTACATAGCTTACAAACCTGTTGATCTTTGAGATAAAAAATGGAGTCACTATCATAGAGAAGATGACCACAAGAACAAAAAGAGACTCAAGCTCTTTTTCCAAAAGGCCGCCCATGCTTGCAACCGCAAAAATAACAAAAGAGAACTCCCCAACCTGAGAGATCGCAAGTGCGGTTTTTAAGGAGAGCACATGGGAAGATGTTATACGCACCACAAGATAGGTGATTATCGTCTTTAAGACCAAAACAAGCAAGAAGATGCCGACAATAAGCCAGAAGTTGTCAATAAAAAAGAGAACATCTATCTTCATGCCCACAACAATAAAGAATGTTCCAAGAAGTATATCTTTAAACGGTGCGATGTCCGATTCTACCTTATGGTGATACTTTGTCTCGGCAATGATCATCCCCGCAACAAATGCCCCAAGAGAGTATGTAAAGCCTGCATATGATGCTAAAAGCGCGGCAGAGACCACTATAAAAAGAACCGAGCCCATAAAAAGCTCATCAACCTCGCTCGACGCCGAGAAGTGAAGAAGCCATGTCATAACTCTTTTGCCGACTATAAACATAAAACCTATAACAAAAACGGCGCTTATAAAAGTGTTCCTAAGTATCTCAGGAACCGACTGATCGCCGTTGCTTGTTAAAAATCCCAAAAGAATAAGTATAGGGATTACGGCAATATCTTGAAATATCAATATCCCTGTTGCACGCTGACCGTAAGGGTTGTGTATCTCTTTTGAACTCTTTAGATAGCTAAGAACCACGGCTGTTGAAGAGAGCGCAAAGGCAAGTGAGAGGATAAGAGCCGAAGTCGATTCAAGCGAAAAGAGATAGTGGCTTATAGTGTAAACGACCAAAGCCGTAAATCCTACCTGCAAAAAACCGTTGAAAAATATCTCCTTTCTCATGCTGTTCATCTTAGTCAAAGATATCTCAAGACCTATCGTGAACATCAAAAAGACTATACCGAACTCACCTATATGCTCCAGAGTCGCCGAATCGTTCATATATCTCAGATCAAGCGCATAAACCATTATAGTACCGGTAAATATGTAGCCTATTATCTGCGAGATGCCAAAACGTTTTAAAAATAGGTTTAAAACGGTAGAGACACCTAAAGCCATGACAATATATAAAAGTGCTGAATCCATAAAACTCTTTCAGATATTATTTTAAGGGTTTTAAGAGAGCCCTTGAAGTTTTGTTATTATAGCAAAAGAAACTTTTAGCTTATGTGTTTTAAAAAAGTCATATACTTAATTTTAAGAGATTCTATAATATAATCGCGACTATGTTTGACATTTTGGAGCTATTTTATGACTAAATATATTTTTGTGACCGGTGGAGTTTTAAGTTCTCTTGGAAAAGGGATAACAGCAGCCAGCATAGGCACGCTGCTAAAACATGCCGGCAAAAAAGTCGGTATGCTAAAAATAGATCCATACATCAATGTTGACCCTGGAACTATGAGTCCGCTTGAACACGGCGAGGTGTTCGTGACAAGAGATGGCGCAGAGACGGACCTTGACATCGGAAACTATGAGAGATTTTTAGATACTTCTTACCTCAAATCAAGTAACTTCACTACGGGTCAGGTCTACTCCAGCGTAATCGAGAGAGAGCGCGCAGGCGGTTATCTTGGACAGACCATCCAAGTTATCCCTCATATTGTGGGCGAGATCGTAAAGCGTATAAAAGAGGCTGGTGAGGGTCACGAGATACTTATCGTGGAGCTTGGCGGAACGGTAGGAGACATCGAGGGCCTTCCGTTTATGGAGGCGATCCGTCAGATGAAGCATGATGAAGAGGTAGAGGGGACGTTTTTTGTTCACGTAACACTTATCCCTTACATCAAAGCTGCAGGTGAGCTTAAATCAAAACCGACACAGCACTCTGTTCAGGAGCTTCGCCGTATCGGTATCACTCCGCAGATGGTAATAGCCAGAAGCGAGAACGCACTGCCTAAGACATTCAAGAAAAAACTGGCGATGAGCTGTGACGTCTCGGCTGACAGCGTTATAGAAGCGCTTGATGCGGCTTCAATTTATGATGTTCCGATCTCGTTTCTAAGACAAAATATCTTAAAACCTATATCGAAAGAGCTCTCGCTGGGCGAGCTAAATCCAGACATGGAGAGATGGGACTCTCTGGTCAAAAAGATAGTTCAACCGAAGAACCGCATAGTGTTAGGCTTTGTCGGCAAATATCTTGAGCTTAAAGAGTCTTACAAATCATTAACAGAGTCTCTTATTCATGCAGGTGCGCATCTTGATACCCGTGTAGATATTCACTGGGTGGATAGTGAAGAGATCGAGACAAGAGGCACGGAAGCGCTTCTAAGTGATTGTGACTCCATCTTGGTTGCAGGCGGATTTGGAAATCGTGGTGTTGAGGGCAAGATCAAAGCCATAGAGTACGCACGTGTGAACAAGATCCCATACCTTGGTATCTGTCTAGGTATGCAGCTGACACTTGTAGAGTATGCGAGAAACGTGCTCGGCTTAGAGGATGCAAACTCGGTTGAGTTTGATGAGAACACTCCTCATCCTATGATCTATCTTATTGACAACTTTATGGATCAAAGCGGCAATACGCAGCTTAGAACACACAAATCTCCAATGGGCGGAACAATGCGTCTTGGAGAGTATCCGTGCGATACTAAAGAGGGTTCTATCATACGCAAAGCTTACGGCGGAGCAAAGACCATCTATGAGAGACACCGCCACAGATATGAGGCAAACCCTACTTACAGAGCGCAGCTTGAAGATGCCGGCATGATCGTAACAGGTGAGTCAAACGGACTTATAGAAGCAGTAGAGATAAAAGATCATCCATGGTTTTTAGGAGTTCAGTTTCACCCTGAGTTTACATCAAGACTTCAAACTCCAAACCCTTCTATTTTGGCATTTGTTGAGGCAACTCTAAATCTTTCTCAACAGAAGTAACCCGCCAAAATATGCATCTTCTTGATGATCTGCCTACGCTAGACAAGTCGGCTCTTTTTGAGCTGCTCTCACAGAGATTTAATAACGAAGAGAAAAAACTCTCGCAGATCCCAAACCCACAAATGCTTCACGATGCGCCAAAAGCTGCCAAAAAGATAGCAGATGCCATAAGAGAGGGCAAAAAGATAGCCCTTGTGGGTGACTATGACGTTGACGGCGTAAGTGCAACGGCTATAATGATCGACTTTTTCAGGCAGATCCCCTACCCGCTCCATGCAATTATCCCAAACCGTTTTAGTGACGGGTACGGAGTAAGTCCGAACGTCTTAAAAAGAGTAGATGCAGATATCGTCATAACAGTCGACAACGGCATAACAGCCATAGAAGCTGCCCAGATCTGCAAAGAGCGCGGCATGGAACTTATCATCACCGACCACCATACTCCGCTTGAGACACTTCCCGATGCTTATGCAATAGTAAACCCGAAGCTCTCAAGCTGCAGCTACCCATTTGAAGAGATCTGCGGAGCACAAGTCGCCTGGCTTCTGCTAGGTCTGCTGAAAAAAGAGCTCTCTGTATCCATAGATATGAAAGCGTTTCTGGATATTTTATGCATTGCCGTAATTGCAGACATTATGCCTCTTACGGATATAAACAGAGCCATAGTAAAAGAGGGGCTCAAAATTTTAATGAGCTCGCAGAGACCCTCTTCCATTATAATAAGAGATTTTCTAAATAAGAGCTCCATCACTTCCGAAGATATAGGTTTTGCCATAGCACCTCGCATAAACTCCGCGGGAAGACTAGAAGATGCAAGTATTGCCTTAGAGTTTTTGACTGCGCAGACAACGAATGAAGCCTACACTCAATTTGAAAAGCTAAACACATTAAATGAAACAAGAAGAGAGACAGAAGCAAGAACTACGGATGAAGCAATCGCTCTTGTAAATAAAGATGATGACATTATAGTGGTTGCAAAAGAGGGGTGGCACGAAGGTGTTGTAGGGATCGTAGCATCCAGACTTGTAGATCACTTCTCTAAACCAGCAATTGTTCTGAGCATAAAAAACGGTGTTGCAAAAGGAAGTGCCAGAAGTATAGGAAACATAAATATATATGAACTTATCAAAGAGAACAGCGGATTTTTAACAAAGTTTGGCGGGCATAAGATGGCAGCAGGGCTTGGACTTGAAGAGAAAAATATTGATCTCTTCAAAGCTGCCATCAACCAAAGTGCTTTAACACTCAATCCATCAGACTTCTTATCATTAGATGAGGTTGTCGGCATTCTTCCAAGCAGTGAGATAGACTTTGAACTCTTGGATCTTCTGGATAGTTTTGAACCGTACGGAGAAGCAAACTCTCGTCCGCTCTTTTTAATAAAAGATGCACAAATAGTAGAGATAAAGTATTTCGGTAAAGATAAATCACACACCAAAGTAGTGCTAAAGCAGTTTGCCCATGAAAGAAAATCTATTGAGCTAATACTATTTAAGAAAACTCTTGAGATGCCTAGTGAAAAAAAGTTAACGTGCAGTTACAGAATTACAAAGAATGAGTTTAACTCACGAGTATCAGCTCAACTTATTATAAATAAAATATATAATTATTAAGTAAAATTCACCCCCTAAAATAACACATAAACGCCTTAAATAGCACTAAAGTATTAAAAAGTAGTATATTTTAAAACTCCCTTAAGGCGCAAAGATGTAAAATTGATAACTTTATCACAAAAAAAGGAAAATCATGAGAAAGAATGAGATCTTAGAAGAGATTTTAAATGAAGTAGATAAGCATCCGGAGATTATGTCTCGTCGTGAAGCTTTAAAATACCTAACAATGTCTCCATTGGCGGCATCTGTTATTGCAAGTGCTACTGTCGGCACTACTGCTGCATCTGCATCTGCGGACGTAAAGGGTAAAATAGTTATTATTGGTGGCGGTTTGGCAGGTATGAGTACAGCTGCACGTCTTAATAATACTATCTCGGATGCAGATATAACTGTTATTGAGCCGGATCCAATATCTGTTTCTTATCAGCCTGGTCAGACACTAGTAGCTAGTGGTGTTTGGGAAATTGATGATATTATCTACAAAAGAGACGACTTTGTTCCAAGCGGCGTTAAGCTAATCAAAGGCAGCGTAACTTCTATAGATCCTGAAAACAACAAAGTTGTAGTTGACGGAAGCCAAGATGTAACTTACGATCAACTTATAGTTGCAGCGGGAGCAAACCTTAACTATGCAGCTATCAAAGGCTTAGAGGGTGAGATCACATCTTCTGGGAAAGACAATGCGGCTACAAAAAAAGTAGTTACTCAAAACGGTGTACACTCTCTATACTTCCAAGATGGTGCAGTTGCAACATGGGCAGGTATTCAAGAGCTTATAAACAAAGCAAAAGCGCATAAAGGACCTGAAAAACTACAGGCACTTTTCTCTAACCCAAGAGGGCCGTTTAAGTGTGGTGGTGCTCCGCTTAAAATCATGTATTTAACACATGCGCGTCTTGTAGAAGCGGGTGTACGTGATAAAGTTGAACTGACATTCAATACAAACAACGGGGCTCTATTTGGTATTCCTGATTACAACGCTCCAATTGTTAAGCAGTTTGAAGAGAGAGGTTTCAAAGCAAACTACAAGCATAACCTTGCCGAGATAGATCCTGTTGCTAAAACAGCTACATTCAACAAATGGTGGATGGAGAAAAAAGAGTTTGAAGATGAAATGGGTGATCCAATCTTCAAAGAGGTTGAAGTTAGCGAGCCTGTTACATTTAAGTATGACTTTATCCATGTTGCTCCACCACAAAAGACACCTGATGTTGTAGGTAAGTCAAAAATTGGTTCAGCTGGCAGCTGGGTTACTGTAAATAAAGAGACTCTTCAATCATCTTTCTTCCCTAACGTATGGGCTGTAGGTGACTGTGCAGGCGTTCCAATGGGTAAAACCGGTGGTTCTGCTCGTAAGCAGTATAAAGTTGTTGTTGATAACGTAGTATCTGTAATGGGCGGTAAAGAGCCGACTGCTAAATATGACGGTTATACAGTTTGTCCACTTATTACAGGACTTGGAACTGTTATGATGGCAGAATTTAACTGGACTAAAAAACCTACACCTTCATTCCCTCTTGATCCTACTAAAGAGAGATGGATTATGTGGTTGTTAAAAGTTTATATGCTTAAGCCAATGACGATCCACGGTATGCTTTCAGGTAGAGCGTAAAAGAAAACTACTTAATCCTCCTTATGGAGGATTTACACCGCACATAGTATAATAATCCCCACTATTAATTTTACACAACATAGGAGAGAAGATGAAAAAAGCTACTATTATAGCCTCCATTGCCATGCTCTTTTCAATATCACTAAATGCCTTTACATTGGGAAATTTGGGTGAGTTTAAATTTGAGAAGATGAACCAGAACGTTTACGTTATGCATGGACCGGAGACAGAACCAAGCAAAGAGAATGAAGGGTTTATGAACAACCCTGCCGTTATTGAGAGCGCGAACGGACTGATCGTAATTGATCCGGGCGGAAACTACAACGTAGGTAAAAAAATTCTTGCAGAGATAGAAAAACTTAGCTCTAAACCGATAATCGCTATTTTCAATACGCATAAGCACGGTGACCACTGGTTTGCGAATAAAAACATTAAAGAGAAGTACCCTGAAGTTCCTATCTATGCACTTACATATATGATCGAGCAAGTTAAAGACAATGCGGCTGAGACTTGGTACGGCATCTTAGATAGATTGACAGGAAATCTTGAAGGTACAAAACCATTTACATTTCCAAGTGACGGCATTGAGAACAAGCAGACCGTTGTTGTGGATGGAGAGACTTTTGTAATGCGTCACTACTCAAAAGGGCATACAGATACTGATATACTTATAGAGCATACGAACTCAAACACGCTTTTTATAGGTGACAACCTTATTACGAACCGTTTTGGAGCATTTGACGAGTCATCAAGCATCATTGAAAACATAAAAGTTCTTGAGAAGATCAAAAATCAAGAGGATGGATTTAAACAATACGCACTTTATGTTCCAGGTCACGGACAATCAAGCAGTGAAATAAGCGAAACTGTAGATCCATTTTTAAAATATCTAAAAATTGTTCTCGAAGGCGCTCAAAAAGCATATGATGAAGGTATGGCAAGTTATGAAATAAAGCCTGAAGTAGATGAGAATCTAAAAGATTACCACTCTTGGGATGCTTATGAGGGTCAAATGGGTAAACACCTAATAAAAGCCTACTCCGAAGTAGAGATGCTAGATTTCTAAAAAATAGAGCCGCTCTTTGGCGGTTCTTACTCTTTTTTTACAAAAAATTTCAGTTCAAAAACTACCTTTTTTATCTATAATATTTTATGCCTAAAATATACAAATGCCAAAGAGCAAAATCAGATATTACCATCTTAAAAACACTTGATGATTCACTTATTGCCTATAGCACTAAGTTTCACGGAATTAAAATATTTGACTTTTATGAGTGTGAAATAAAAAAAAGTATTGCTAACGCTTATCTTAATTCAACCGTGAGTGCCTGCGCTTTTAGTCCAAACAACGAGTTTTTTGCTTTTGTGAACAATCGAACTATCTATATTTTAGAGATACAATCTAAAGAGATAATACACACTATTGAGACTCATGACGAAGATGTAGAGATTATAAGTTTTGACCCATCTTCAAGCTATATTATTGCCGGAAGCAAGAACGGCAGAGTTCTACAGTACAAAACAAACCAGACCTCACTTCTCTCTAGGCTTTGCTCTTTTCCGCACAACAGAAAGAACATAACAATAGATAGAAAAAACTACGTAAGCTCGTTTGCATTTCACAACAACTCTTTTGCATGCAGCGGTTATGGAGGTGCCATCTATATAATCGACCTCTATACACAGACGAACAGAAGCGTTATCACATACAATAAAACCCGCATCAACGCTCTTTGCTTCTTGGATGAAGATACGCTTGTATGCGCAAAAGATAACGGAAAAGTAGACATTGTCTCACTCTTAGATGAAGAGAGCCACAAAAGCATAGATACGCCCATCTCATCAATTGAGACAATAATCATAATGCCAAATCCAAACTATATTTTAGTAAGCGGCAACTCAAATATAATTACGATAATTGATATAAAAAACTCCAAGATCGCGCATAGCAAATATATTGAAGTGGAATCTAAAATAAAGTTTGTAGATATTGTAAACAGTGATTCGCTTGTTGTTGCACTTCAAAACAACGAGATATTGCATATTGAACTTCCGGGTATCACAAGATTAAAATCTCTAATTGCGCATAATTCACTAAAAGAGGCTTTTGAACTAATAGCAAAAGAGCCAATGCTTCAAGGATCAAATGAGCACAGAGTGCTTGAAGAGAAGTTTGAAAAGAGTTATGAGATCGCTCTAAAGGCACTTATCAACCAAAACAGAGCTCACGCTATGCAGATCCTAAAACCATACAAAGATATAAGATCAAAAGAGACTCTTATAAAAGAGCTCTTTAGCGCTTTTGAAAACTACCTTAGATTTCAAGCGCTATTTTTAGAAAAAAAGTATGCTCTGGCATATAGTATGTGCTCAAAATATGAACCTCTTAAGAGAACTGTACAGTATAAAAAGATGGAGCAGATCTTCAGACTCGCCTTCTCAAACGCACAAAGACATATAGTACAAAACAATATAGCCGGTGCCAGAGCACTTCTTACAGAGTACAACACCGTGATCTCAAAAAAGCCTCTTATAAAGCTTCTTATCACTCAAAACAAAGAGTTTGTAGACCTGCTAAGAGCCATACAAAAGAGAGATTTTCAAACCATCAACAAGCTTGTAGACAAAAATGAGCTATTTAAGCAGATACCTAACTACATAGCCATGAATAACCAGATAGAAGAGACCCTCTTAGAGATAGAAGAGAATATAAAAGCAGCTCAGACTGGAAAAGCAGAGACTCTTTTGCTTACGCTTGAGAAGATTCCTCATGTAAGAAAAAGACGAGAAGAGCTGCAGCTAAAGTGCAAATATGCCGTCTTGCTTCAAAATGCGTATGAAGAGAACGACTTTAAGAGCTGCTACGAACTTTTAGATATCTATAAATTTCTGCGAAGCACAGAGCTTGGAATGCTTCTTGAGAAACACTGGTCAAAACTTATGCAAAAATGCGAAGAGTACGCACTAGATGGAAATATAAAAGATATTAAAAAAGAGTTAGGTCAGCTTCTTGGTTTACCTAGTAGAAGCAACAAGATCGGGGATCTGCTAAGAGTAAGTTTTCACACAAGGATAGGCATACTGATGCAGAAAAACAATTTTAAAGGTGCAGAAGCTATCATCTATACCTATATAGATATATTCGGTGTAGACAGCGAGATCAGCCATCTTATGAAAAAGTTTGAAAAAATATCGTCTTGTAAACTTGCCATAACGCAGACTAATGAAGAGAGACCCACAAGAGACAGTTGGAGATACAACGATATTATAATGAAGGGGCTGTAAGTTTTAAAAGCGTCTCTAGGGTATCGTTAAAATCACTCTTTTGCATCGAATTTTGGATCAGGAACTTCTCCATCTCAC
Source organism: Sulfurimonas crateris (assembly GCF_005217605.1). Taxonomy (NCBI): domain Bacteria; kingdom Pseudomonadati; phylum Campylobacterota; class Epsilonproteobacteria; order Campylobacterales; family Sulfurimonadaceae; genus Sulfurimonas; species Sulfurimonas crateris. The sequence continues at coordinate 31,274 of NZ_SZPX01000001.1, forward strand.
TTTTTTTGGCTATCGCTTCATCCAAGTCCGGATCTCCGCCTTTTGTATATGCACCTATGCGGATCAGCATCTCGTTCTCTTTTAGGATGGTGTAGAGTCTTCTAAATTTCAAAACAGCCTTTAAATGCTCATCCGAGATGATGTCATTCATAACCCTTGAAGCAGAGTTTAGTATGTGAACAGGCGGATAGATGCCAAAATCGGTAAGTTCGCGTGAGAGCACTATATGCCCGTCCAAAATAGAACGGGACTGGTCTGCGATCGGGTCGCTCATATCATCACCTTCGATCAAGACCGTAAAAAATGCCGTAATTGATCCTTTGCCCTCCTCTTTTCCCGCGCGTTCCATAAGCTGCGGGAGAAGTGTGAGTGATGAGGGCGGGTAGCCTTTGGAGGTAGGAGGCTCTCCAAGAGCCAAACCTATCTCCCTTTGAGCCATTGCAAATCTGGTTACGGAGTCCATAATGAAAAGGACGTCAAGTCCCTGATCTTTAAAAAATTCAGCCACGCTCATAGCCGCAAAAGCGCCATACTTTCTCATAAGCGGAGAGTCATCCGACGTAGCTACCACTATGACCGTGTTTTCGAGGTTTCCGCCAAGGTTTTTCTCTATAAACTCAGGAACCTCCCTGCCCCTCTCGCCTATAAGTGCGACAACTTTTATGGGTGCATCCGAGCCTCTTACAATCATTCCCATAAGTGTTGATTTTCCGACACCGCTTCCCGCAAAGATACCCAGCTTCTGACCTTTCCCGCAGGTTAAAAGAGCGTCTATGCTCTTTACCCCGACACTAAAGACCTCATCTATCATGCCGCGCTTCATAGCGGCTATCGGCGGCTTGATTATCGGCATAAGTTTTGAGCCGTTAACATTGCCTTTGCCGTCAATAGGCCTCATAAAAGGATCGACAACACGTCCCAGCAGAGATTGTCCCACCGGAATGCTTAAACCAGTTTGGTCCAAAAAGACTCTATCTCCCGAACAAAACCCCTCCACAAAACTAAAAGGCGTAATAAAAAATGTGGCACCGTCTATCTCCGTGACCATCCCGATAGTCTCTTGATTGGTCTCGTTTGAGATGATCTTTACTATATCGCTTATGCTTACTTTTAGCCCGCGAGCGGTAATAACGGTTGCGTTTATTTTGACTACTTCACCGAATGAGACCGAGTACTTTTTATTTGAGATTTTATCTTTTAGTGAAGAAAAAGGCACTGAAAATCTCCTTGCATTTGAGCTCGTCTAATAACGTGAACCTGTAGGAGAGTTTATCAAAGAGAAAAACTCGCTTCTTGTTTTCTCATCTTTTTTAAACAGTCCGCGCAGAGCCGATGATGTCGTCGTCGAGTTTATCTTCTCTACACCTCTCATCTCCATACACATATGTCTTGCCTGAATAACAACGGCTACGCCTTTTGGCTGGATAGTATCCATAATAGCATCGGCTATCTGCTCGGTGAGCTGCTCTTGTATCTGCATACGACGGGCAAAAACATTCACTACACGCGGGATCTTTGAGAGCCCGACCACCTTTCCATCTGGAATATATGCCACATGCACACGCCCGATTATTGGCAGTAGATGATGTTCGCAAGTGGAGTAGAACTCTATATCTTTTAAAAGTACCATCTCATCGTTTGAACTTGTAAACAGCGCAGATTTGAGTATCTCTCTTGGGTCCTCTTTATAACCGCCAAATATAAACTCGTATGCCTTTTTGACTCGTTGAGGAGTCTTTAAAAGCCCCTCTCTGCTCGGGTCTTCCCCGACATGAAACATCATGGTCTTTACGGCATCTTCAAATTTTGTATCTTGTTTATCGGACAATTTCACTGCCTTTGTAAGGTTTTTATAACGATAGAGTATCAAGAAATAGCTGAGAAAATGATGTGGTTATTTTTTAAATATTTTTAAATTTAGCTAAAATACATTATTAACGAAAAAGGTTGTAAAAAATGAAAATTTTATCTTTAGACCTAGGTGTGACTTCTTGTGGGTATTCCGTAATGCAAGAACTTGAAAGCAACAGTTATTCTCTTTTAGATTACGGCGTAGTTATGCGTGACAATCCTTATGATGGTGGCACACAACAAGAAAGGCGAGAGAAAAAACAGTCTCGAAATCTGCTTGATAAGAAAAAAAAGAGAATTAAAGATATAAAACAACTTTTTACTTATTACAATCTTATTTATCAAGAAAAAAACAAATATGACATTTGGAAGTTAAGAGCGATAGATACGTTTGAGAGAAAACTTGACAATGATGAACTCTTTGCAATATTTAGATTTATGGCAAAACACAGAGGTTATAAATCACTAAAAATAGAAGATTTAATAGCAGAAATTGAAGCAAAAGAGAAAATAGGTGATTGCCAAAGCGATGAAATCCAAGAGCCTAAAGATTTGGAGAAATTTTCTGAAACATTGGCGTATTTAGATGCTCTAAAATGTAAAAACAAAGAGAAAACAGCCGTACAGATTATCTGGGAGTTGGAATCTCAAAAAGAGAGTCCAACTTTTAGAAACCACGGTAACTACCGTTATATGATAAGAAGAGAAGACATAGAAAAAGAGATAAAAATAATTATAGAGGCACAACAAAAATTCAATTTTTTTGACGAAAAACAAAAAGCTGACGAGTTTACGAAAAAACTTCAAAATATCATTCTTCCTCAAGAAGCAGTTACTTTAAATCCAGATAACATAAATAACTGTCTTATTTATAAAGATAAAAAATGTGCACCAACTTTTTCATACTCGTTTGATATTTTTAATCTTTATAAACTCATAGCTGATTTAAAAATTGATGGCATTAATGCTTATGACGAACAAAAAGAGGAGTTGTTATCGACAATTTTGAATGATATAAAAAAATTTACATCTAAAACTTCTTATAGCGTTAAAGATTTTAAAAAGATACTAGGGATCGACAATGAGCATGTCAAAATAAATAATTTTCAAGATTATAAAACCATAAAAGGGAAAAAAGAACAAAACAGCCTTATAAAATTCAATTTTTTACCAAGCTTTAAAAAACTCAATCATGAGATTTTAAACACTATTTTAAAAGAAGAAAATTTTGTTGAAATTTTGGATGAGATTGCTACGGAGTTGCATTTAAACATAAACCCTCAAATGTTAATTGAAGAGATTGAGAAAGTTTTAAAAAAGCATAATCTTGATTTTACCAAAGATGAAATTCGTGATTTTACTCTTGAACTTCATAAGCATAAATCAAAAGGAACCTCAAATTATTCACTAAAAGCATTGAAAGATTTAACTGCATTAATGAAAGACGGAAAAAATGAAAGCAGTGCAAAAGAGATTTTGGGAGTTAGTAAAAGTGAAAGTTATTCCCATTTTCTTAAAGGTATAAAGTACTTAAAACCTCAAAACAAAGAGGGGCAACTTCAATATGAGATAGATGAGAACCGCATCTCAAACCATATAGTAAAATCTTTAGTATCATGGGCACTTCGAGTTATAACCGACTTGCACGACAAGTATGGACCTTTTGATATTATCAAATTAGAATCGACAAGAGAACTCTCTCAGCCAGATGATGTAAAAAGAGATATAAAATCAGCAAATGACAAAAATGAAAAAGAGTGGCAAAACCTAATAACTAAATACACAAAACACTTTGAAGCAAAAGGACTAAATCCGAAAAACAACAAAGAATATCTAATAAAACTCAAACTTTGGGAACAGCAAAATGAACTTGGAATCTACTCCCATAAAGTACTTGGTATTGATGAAATTTTAAGTGATAAAACAGAGATAGAACACATTGTTCCGCGAGCATGTGGCGGAAGCAATGCCGAGTACAACAAAGCAATCGACTTAAAAGATGAAAACGCCAAAAAAGGGAATAAACTTCCGCTAGATTACCTCAGCGGAGAAAAAAGAGAGATCTACATCAACTTTGTTGAAGAGTTGAAAAAAAGCTACAAGATAAATATGAAGAAAAAAATAAATCTCTTGGCAGAGAGTTTAGACAAAACTTTTAAAGAGGTAAAAGATGATGTTTCACTCCATGCAACAAGCTACACAGAAAAGCTTTTAGGCGAGATTTTAAAACGCTACTACCCTTTTACAGACAAACTAAAAGAAAATCAAAGAGTGATGTCTATCTCAGGGCGTGCAACAAGTTATCTACGACGTATACTAAGCATAGATAACAAGTCTCGCGATACAAACTTCCACCACGCAGAAGATGCCATACTTTTAGGAGTTATGAGCAAAACTTACTTACAAAATATTTCCACAAATTTTGAAAAAAACTATGAACTTACTGAACAAAATGCAAAAGAGAACTTTAAAAAGATTATCCCTCTAATCGAAGGTGCATCACCAAACCAAATATTTGCTCACATACGAGAGAGCTATATGGAAAACATAGAAGAGAGTCCGTTTTATAAAGCACTTGACGGAACTCTCAAAACCCCTACCTTTTGGGTCTCTAAAAAACCGATAGGAACGAAAGCACATAATGAGACGATTCAGTCTAAAAAAAATCTAGCCTACTATGTACCTGTCACTTCTCTACTAGATAAAGTTAAACCGAGTCATAAAATGAGTTCTGACGAGTTTTATCAAAAATTCAACAAAGAAATTTATGAAAAGATACAAGTCGTACAAGACAATCCCAATGACTATACGGCAATAGCATTTGCTAAAAAAAGAGACACTGTAGTAAATATTTTAAACCTATCGGCTTTTTCAAGCACAAAAGATGAAAAAACCGAGCTTGATAAAAAACTGCGAGATGTTATGAGTGAGCCTCTATATGACGTAAACAGCAATGAGATACGAAGAGTAAAAAGGGTGGGAGAAGATGCATCAATAGAAGTGAGGGGAGGTTTGGCGTACACTGCGCCATCTCTTGTCTCTCTGAGATGCGGTTTTACAGGAGAGAAAAAGTTAAAACTTCAAAGAGTCGATATACGAACTTACGTCAAAAATAAAATTACACAACATCATCAAATGGATATATTTAATAATGATTTAGTTGAAATATTTGTTGAAAAGTCAAAAATATTAGAATCAAAAGCTATCGGCTTACTAAAGGGCTTTACTGAAAGTAAAGGAGGTAGATCAAATTTAAGGCATCCTAAATATCCACTTTTAAAAGAAAAACAGCCTTTTGTATTTCAAAATGAATTTTCCATAGGCTCTACGTGTGGAATCAAAAAATACAAAACAGATGCCACAGGAAAAGTTTTGGGATTTTACTATTTAGGCAAAGTTTTAAATAACGAAAAAGAACTTTTTGCCAAAGTACTGAGCTATAAGGCTTTGTGATGAGCTGGCGTTCTATCTTCATCACAAAACCTTGTAAGATACATATAGAACACGACAACCTCATTATTAGTAATGATGATGGAGAAAACTTAGTAACTCTTGACAGCATCGCTTCTATCGTAATAGAGACAACAAGAGCGACTATCACCACCTATGCCATCTCCAAACTCGCCGAAGCAGGTGTGGCTGTTTTGTATGTCGATAAAAAGTACAACCTAAACGCCATCACCCTCCCCTTTCATACACACTCTACTTTTTCAAAAATCGTACACTCGCAAATAGATATATCTAAACCACTCAAAAAGCAACTTTGGCAAGAAATTGTTAAGTCAAAAGTAAAAAACCAAGCAGCAGTTTTGAACTATTTTAATAGAGAAAGATCTTCTAAAATTCTTTACGAATATGCAAAAAGTGTCAAATCTAACGATGAGGAAAATGTAGAAGCAAAAGCAGCAAGAATCTACTGGAGTGAGCTTTTTGAAAACTTTGCAAGAGTTCAAAAAGGAGCAGATGATGTACGAAACGCTTCACTTAACTACTGCTATGCGATTGTAAGGAGTGCGGTTGCCCGCTCACTTACAAATGCAGGGCTTATGCCATCTTTTGGAATCCATCATCAAAACTACTTCAACGCTTTTAATCTTGCAGATGATATGATAGAGCCGTATCGACCTTTTGTCGATCTGCATGTGAAACTAATACTTTTAAAATATGACGATGAGGTACTTACAAGCCAAATCAAACAAGAGTTCGTCAATATTTTAAACTTAGAGTATGCAGAAATAGACAGTGGACTAAGTAATCTAAGAACCGCAGTAGATACCACAATCCAATCATTGCAAAAATGTGTACTTCAAAAAGAGATCTCTCATTTAATGCTCCCGAGCATTAACTTTGAAAAGTATGAAGATGAGTGCTTATAGATTTATGTGGCTTATGATAATGTTTGATATGCCGACCGATACAAAAAAAGCAAGAAAAAAGTATAGATACCTGCGAGGAAAGCTTTTAAAAGAGGGCTATATAATGATGCAGTTTTCTATCTATATCCGCTCATTTCATTCTCAAGAATCAGCTTTAAGCGGGAAAAAAAGAATAAAAGATTTTATAGCTTCAAACATAGCAAAAGGAAGTATACGGATGATAATGTTTACAGATAAACAGTTTGGAAGCATGGATATAATAGTAGGTATACAAGAAGAAAATGAAAAAAATGCACCAAAACAACTATTGTTGTTTTGAAACATTCAAAATCTATCATCGATTTAAATCGAATCAATTATTTTAAGTCCCGCTACACAAACCCCTTTGTGCTAAAACGTAGATATTGTACTTAAAAACAAGACAAAAAGTCAAATTTTCATATACAAAACCTTCTCTTTTGCCATGCTATACAGGGCTGCATAAAACCCTATTTTAGCACAAAGGGGTTTGCAGGGGTCTTAAAACTACGGGTGGATATTGGAAACAAAACTCCGCATTTTAGCACAAAGGGGTTTGCAGGGGTCTTAAAACGGGTCCTCGCACGCGTAACTTGAACAATTCATTTTAGCACAAAGGGGTTTGCAGGGGTCTTAAAACTCGCCATAAGCAGACGAAGAAACACCCTCAATTTTAGCACAAAGGGGTTTGCAGGGGTCTTAAAACAAGCTCGACGAATTTGGCGATGATAAGACCATTTTAGCACAAAGGGGTTTGCAGGGGTCTTAAAACTTGTGGATGTATCTCATTTCTTTTGGTACTATTTTAGCACAAAGGGGTTTGCAGGGGTCTTAAAACCATTTATCTTAGCATTGCGTTCTTTGTTCGATTTTAGCACAAAGGGGTTTGCAGGGGTCTTAAAACTAATTCCATTTAGCACCGCATCAAATAAGAATTTTAGCACAAAGGGGTTTGCAGGGGTCTTAAAACGACATGGGGTGGATGGTCTGCACCGATCCCATTTTAGCACAAAGGGGTTTGCAGGGGTCTTAAAACTTCTCTTATCGCATTCTGCTGTTCTCTTAAATTTTAGCACAAAGGGGTTTGCAGGGGTCTTAAAACCCGATTGGAGCAGCATCAAGCTTTAAGCTCATTTTAGCACAAAGGGGTTTGCAGGGGTCTTAAAACAGTAATCTATATGTCAATGCCATTTTTACAATTTTAGCACAAAGGGGTTTGCAGGGGTCTTAAAACTAACAAGACGCTTGCTCTTTAATCTTATCAATTTTAGCACAAAGGGGTTTGCAGGGGTCTTAAAACTGGTGGGCAGAGTACAATAACACTCCATCGATTTTAGCACAAAGGGGTTTGCAGGGGTCTTAAAACATATTTCAAAACAACACAAAACTAAGCGAAATTTTAGCACAAAGGGGTTTGCAGGGGTCTTAAAACTAGCAACAGCAGTTTTTAATGCCTGCTTGGTATTTTAGCACAAAGGGGTTTGCAGGGGTCTTAAAACAGGACATTGGCGACTTATCCAAAAAAGTTGATTTTAGCACAAAGGGGTTTGCAGGGGTCTTAAAACAGTTTCTCTATGACTCTGTAACTGACAGATGTTTTAGTAAAATAAAAACTCTCCTAAAGAACTTTTTGAACTTGTTCCAAAAACAGCGGTACCGATCTAATATCTTTGTATATGCCTAAAAAGTAGCTAAGCTGCTCTTTTTGTTTATCAAAAATAGGGCTGATCGTAAGATCTTCATAAACCATATTTCCCTCTTTGGTATAGTTACATATATTTACCTCTACGGGCTTTTGCGCACTCAGGGCTTCTCTTATCTGCTTAAGAGCTTCTTGTTTCGTGTCGTTGCCGTGTAAAAAGCGGCAGTTTTGACCTACCGCTTCTTCATACTCATACCCAAACAGCTCACAAAACGCCTCGTTTACATAAATTATTGGGTTGTCATACTCGTTTGGGTTAGTGACAACTATAGGATTTTTTGATTGCTCTATTATCTCAAAAAACTGCTCTTTAATTTTTAAAGATCTACTTATTTGCTCACTCTTTAGCATATAGTATCCGCCGTATATATTTACAATGTTGACGCACGGTAGTGATTTTCTAAGCCCCGTTATAAAATTACGTACGCTTTTTTCATTGAACTCTCTCTCCTGTGAGTCATTGAGCTCATACAATATATCTAGATTTAGAACAGGTCTATTTATATTCTTAACTAAAAATTTAAACAACTTTTTCTGAGAAATAGATAACTTGGCATACTCCCCATCTACAAAAAGTGACTCTGTTTGCACGCTCCAATAGCAGCTGTTTGTTAGACGTATTAAATCATTACTCTTCATTTTTCAATCTTATTTAAATTTTTTACTTTTTTTGGTAGTATCAAGCTCTGTTAAAATAGTCTATAAAATCATCCATACTTAAGGCGCTTGAGTGATAGAAACCTTGCGAAAAGTCACATCCGATTTTTTTTAACTCCATATACTGCTTCTGAGTCTCTATTCCCTCTGCCTGCACTTTGAGATTAAACAGTTTTGCAGTATTTACTATAGATTTTACAATATTCAGATCATTTTCATCTTGAGCTATGTTTTTTATAAACGATCTGTCTATCTTTAACTTGTCAACTTTGAAATTTTTTAGATTATTCAAACTTGAGTGCTCTACTCCAAAATCATCCAAAGCTATCTTAAATCCCATCAAATGGAGAGTTTCTATATTCTCTTTTGCCACAGAACTATTTTTCATTATCTGATTTTCTACGATTTTAAACTCTATCTGCGATTTATCTATGGAGTAGCTTTTGGATGCCTCCGATACATTTGAAGAAAAAGTGGGATTAAAAAACTGATTTTTTGATATATTTACAGATACGACCAGCTTTTTATTTAAAAAAGTTTTATTCATTATCACCAAATCATTTAAAACTTTTGAGACAACCATGCAGTTGAACTCTTTGTCCATATCTCCAGATAAGACAAGTTCCAAAAACTCACTAGGTTCCAGTATGCCTCTTTTACTATGATGCCATCTTACAAACGCCTCTGCACCGACAATAGAGTTGGTTTTAAAATCTATAACCGGCTGATAATGCATAACAAATTCGTTTTTCTCAAGAGCCCTTCTTATATCTGCCTTCATTGAGAGTTTTGTAGCCGCCTCGCTTGACATAGATTTGTCATAAATTCTAAAATCATCTCTTTTTGTTTTTTTGACTTCATACATGGCGATGTCGGCATTTTTCAAAAGTTCCTGCCTTGTTGTTCCATGTTGAGGGTATATCGCTATGCCTATGGAGAGAGTGACATTGAAGATGTGCGTATCTATCTCCAAAGGCTCCCTGATTTTTCTTTGCAGCTTACGCGCTAACTGCTCTACTATCTCTATACTTTTTATATCTTTAGCTATTAATACGAACTCATCGCCGCCTATCCTAGCCACTGTATCATCTTCTCTGACACTGTTTAAAAGCCTCTTGGCTATGGTGACGAGCATCTTGTCACCCACATCATGTCCGTATGTATCATTTACCTCTTTAAACTTATCTATATCTATAAAAAGAAGAGCTATTTTAGAGCCGTTTTGTGAAGATTCTTGGAGTATGCTTTTGAGTTGTTTTTTAAAATAAGCCCTATTTGGGATAGTGGTCAGCGAATCATAGTTTGCATGATAGTAGATTTTTTTGTCTGTGTCTTTGAGTGTTGTGATATTTGAAGAGATGTGGATGAGATATTTTGAAGTTGTGTAAAAAAAAAGAGATTCAAACAAGACGGAATCTTCTAGTTTTTGCATACTAAAACTCTTTGATATAGCTAACTGGGATTTTATATACTCAAATGTAATATCATAAGGCTTTATCTTGTCAAAATTTAAATTCTCTTTCTCTGAGAGATCAATTCCGTAAGCTTTTGTGTAGTTGCCATTTGCATAGAAAAAATTCCCATTTTCATCATAAACGGCTATTCTTGAGGGATGTAAATCTACAATATCTACAAAAACATTATTTATACTCAAAACTACCCCGTTATCTTAAAAATTTAAAGAGATTAAACTATTTTGCTAAATTTGGGTAATGTTATCGAAAAAGTGTCTAGTAAATTACTACTATTGTATAAAAATGATATGCGGGATCTCTTCCGCATATCAAAAATATGATCTACATAATAAAAATATGCGGAACAATAAGCGGGTATTTTTTCATTTTTCTGTAGATATGTTTTCTAACCGCTTGGCGAAGATCGTTTTCAAGTGCTCTTGGATTCTCAAGAAGCCCCTCTTTTATATTTGCCAAGAAGTGTTCTAGGACATCTTCCATCTCTTTTGCGAAAAACTTATCCTGTTTATCCGCAACGATTCCAAATGATGTAACTATCGGTTTTGAAAGCATTGTAGAGTGCTGTCCGTCGATCTGAGCGACTATCATTACAATACCGTCCGTTGCAAGTTTTTGACGATCGATTACGATGTCATCGTCTATCTTGTGGTTATTTTGATTGTCAATATATGTCTTACCGGTTCTTACCGTTTTTACTTTTCTCATATATTTAGGAGCGATCTCGACAGTGTCTCCATCGTTCATAATATATATATTTCTCTCAGGAACACCACACAACATTGCAGTATCTCTATGTCTCATAACATGGTTATACTCACCGTGGATAGGCAAGAAGAACTTAGGATTCACAAGACGAAGCATAAGCTTCTGCTCTTCAATGGAAGCGTGACCCGATACGTGAAGCTCTCTGTCCTGAGCCACTTTTGCTCCTGCACGCTGAAGGTAGTTCAACATTCCTGAGATAGAACCCTCATTGCCCGGAATAGGGCGAGATGAGAGAACAATTAGATCGGTCGGCTTGATCTTGACATGTCTATGCTCGCCAATCGACATTCTAAATAGTGCAGAACTTGGCTCACCTTGTGAACCTGTCGTTACTATAAGAACATCTTTATCGTTAAGATGTGCTATCTGCTCAGGCTCTACAAAAATATTTTTTGGCAGTTTTATATAGTCATACTGCATTGCCACTTCAATATTTCTCTCCATTGAGCGACCGATGACACATACTTTACGTCCATATTTTACACCATACTGAATTGCTTGATAAACACGGTGAATATTTGAGCTAAATGTCGAGAGTATTACTCTTCCCTCAGCCTTTGCAAAGACTCTGTCGAGTGCCGGTGCAACGCTTAGTTCCGAAGGTGTCGGAGCTGTGTTGTAAGAGTTTGTAGAGTCACTTAAAAGACATAGCACACCTTTGTCCCCATAATGAGCGAGTCTGTGCAAGTCTGCCGTGTATCCATCTACCGGAGTGTGATCTATCTTAAAGTCACCCGTGTGAATAATAGTTCCTGCACTAGTCGTAACAGCCAGTGAAGATGAGTCAATGATAGAGTGTGTCATATGCATCCACTCTACCTCGAAATCCTCACCTATTTTATATACTTTTCTTTTCTCGATAGGATTAAAGTACTGTTTAAAGTCTTTTATGTGATGTTCATCAAACTTGTTGCCTATCATCGCAAGAGGAAGCGGAGAGCCGTATATAGGAAACTGCATCTCTTTATATAGGTATGGCATAGCCCCGATGTGGTCTTCGTGAGCGTGGGTAATGATTACCGCTTTAATTTTATTTCTTATTTCGCGAATATATGTAAAGTCAGGTACCAAAATATCGACACCGTGCATATCCTCATCCGGAAAACTCATACCGACATCTATCAGTATCGCCTCTTTCTCAGTTTCAAATACCGTGATATTTCCGCCGATCTCACCGAGACCTCCAAGCGGAGTTATACGGATCTTCTCTTTTGAGTTAAGATCAAGCTTATAGTGAGGGTTAAGTCTCTGCTTATGAGCTTCTTGATTTATCTCTACAAATGCTTTTAAGCTGTCGTTTACAGGTGTGCTTTGGCGTCTACGCCCTCTTGATGCACTCTTGCTTTTAGAGCCATTTGAAGGGTTTGCACCTGTAGTACCTGCCTGCTTGTTGCTGTTTTGACCACTTGGTCTGCTGGGGTTGTTGTGTCTTTTGTTGTTGTTATATTGTTTACGATTTTCTTGAGAAGTGCTTTTAACGCTTTCCTGATTCTCTTGTTCCATCCAAACTCCTTGTTAGTTTATAGAGTTGGTGATAGTCATCCGTGCAGACCTGATGAGGACGAATCGTTTGTGCTAGGCTAAGTTTCTCAAAAACTTCTTGAAGTATATTTTTTTCATAAACGGCAGAGAGATTTTTCATAAGGGTTTTGCGAGGCTGCGTAAATGCAACTCTAAGCATACTCTCAAAATCTTTATCAAATCTATCACTCTGTTTTTGTATCAAAAAAACTGCAGAGTCAATTTTTGGCTGTGGTTCAAAAGCAGTTGGCGGAACTTTCACGACTAATCGTGCCTCTCCTGCGCTTTGAGTTATAATACTCAATGCTCCAAATACCTTATCGCCTTCATGAGCGCAAAATTTCTCTGCTACTTCAAGCTGTACCATTACAAGTATGTTTTTACATTTTGGATCTGCGAGGGCTTTTAAGATTATGTTAGTCGCGATATAGTATGGCAAATTTGCCACCAGATCATACGACTCATCTATAAGCTCACTCTTCCAAGCAGTCAATACGTCCCCGCAATGTATGCGGAGTTGCTTGGTTGCGATCTCTTTTTCAAACTTTTTTTGTAACAGTTTACACAAATCGGTATCGACCTCAAAAGCATCTACGCTTTTGACATCTACTAAAAATTTAGTTAAATCACCTAAGCCAGGCCCAATCTCGACAATCTTATTGTCATTGTTGGGCATCGCTTCGACGATTTTTCGTAAAACTGTCTCGTCTTTTAAGAAATTCTGTCCGAACTTCTTCTTTGCTGTAATATTTTCCATTAACCGACATAATATAATAATTTTGCTTACAGTTGATTAATATCAATAAAAAATAACTTTGGTGTATAGTACTTTTTTAAAACTGAATATATAGTTAAAAACTATTATTATCTATTTATATAATAATTATAACTACAGACGAATAGTTATGTTTCATGTGAAACATTAAAAGTACCAAAACTAACTATAAGCCATTATGTGTATAATTTCACTATATTATATAAGGGTACTTTTTAACCCACAAGGTAGAATTTTGAACTATTTTGCAAAAAGAATTATTCCGTGTCTAGACGTAAAAGATGGACGCGTTGTTAAAGGCGTTAATTTTGTCGGTCTTAAAGATGCAGGAGATCCTGTTGAAGTTGCAAAGAGATATAACGAAGAGGGTGCAGATGAGATCACATTTTTAGATATAACTGCATCTAGCGACAACCGCGACACAATTGTAGATATTGTCGCAGAAGTTGCTCGTGAAATCTTTATACCTCTGACAGTAGGCGGCGGGATAAGAAAACTCGAAGACATATATAAACTGCTAAATGTCGGGTGTGACAAAGTAAGCGTAAACTCCGCTGCGATCAAAAGACCTGAGCTTATAAACAAGGGTGCAAAAAGATTTGGCTCTCAATGTATAGTCACTGCTATAGATGTTAAAAAAACTGGTAACAGATATAATGTATACCTAAACGGCGGTCGAGTAGATACAGGTATAGATGCAGTGGAGTGGGCTAAAGAGGTAGTTGATCGCGGAAGCGGTGAGATCCTTTTGACCTCAATGGATGCAGACGGAACAAAGGCTGGATTTGAGCTAAACATAACCGAACAAATTAGCCGTGCCGTTAATGTCCCAGTTATTGCAAGCGGTGGAGCAGGGAGTATGGAGCATATAAAAGAGGCATTTTTGCACGGTGCAGATGCGGCACTGGCAGCAAGCATCTTTCACTATAAAGAGATCGACATAATGGATCTAAAACGCTATCTACACGATAACAATATACCGGTAAGACTCTAATGATAATATGCGCAGGAAACAACGAGACCTTTGATTTTGCAACTCCGATGGGAGTAGGGCTGATAGAGTCAGCCATAAATCTTACAAGGCTCTGCCTCTTCGACAAACCTGAGTTTTTACTCTTTATAGGAAGTGCAGGGAGTTATGGAGAGCATAAAATATTTGACATTGTAGAGTCAAAAACGGCTTCAAATATAGAGCTTGCTTTTTTAAATAATGATGCATACACCCCTTTGGACAATGTGGTCTCTACTAACACAGACCAAACAAAAAGAGATGTTATAGTCAACTCGTCAAACTATATTTCAACAAATGAAGAGCTAAGTAAAAAGTTTCTAAAACTAGACGTAGGCATAGAAAATATGGAGTTTTTCGCTGTTTTAAAAGTTGCTCAAGAGTTTGATATTCCTGCAGGCGGAGTGTTTTGCATTACTAACTACACTAACAAAAATGCTCATGAAGATTTTTTAAAAAACCATGAAGAAGCAAAAAAAATTCTAGAGATTCACGTAAAAAAAAGAATCAAGGAGCTGACTAGCAGATGAAACAATCACTTCTTGATTTTAGACTAAAAGAGCTTCAAGAGATCGTAAAACCATCTTTTAGAGCAAAACAGATCTACGGTTGGCTTTATCACAACTACGCTCAAAGTTATGATGAGATGAGCAATATACCAAAAGCGCTCAAATATGAGCTCTCAGAAAAGTATGTTGTAAATCCTCTCAAAATTGTAAAAAAAGAGATCTCAAGCGATGGCACTATAAAGTACCTTTTTGAACTTCAAGACGGCAAAACAGTAGAAGCAGTATGGCTAAAGATGAAAGAAACGCTTACAGATGAAGCCGGAGAAGTGATACAAGAAGCAAAATATACCATCTGTGTATCTACGCAAGTGGGTTGTAAAGTAGGTTGTGCGTTCTGTCTAACAGCAAAAGGCGGTTTTACAAGAGATCTGACCGCAGGGGAGATAGTAGCGCAGGTTGTAGCCCTTAAGAGAGATAATGACCATAAACACAACAGAATGATAAATATCGTCTATATGGGAATGGGTGAACCGCTTGACAATCTTGAGAATCTAGCGCGTGCCATAGAGATTTTCAAAGAGAGTGACGGGCTCTCAATATCAGGCAAAAGACAAACAGTATCAACAAGCGGTCTTAGCAGCAAGATAGACAAGCTTGGAGAGATGGATCTTGGCGTTCATATAGCCATTTCACTTCATGCAGTCGATGACGAACTAAGAACCGAGCTAATTCCCATGAACAAAGCGCATAATATCTCTTCTATTATAGAAGCGGTTAAACGCTTTCCGATTGACACCAGAAAAAGAGTTATGTTTGAGTATCTGGTCATTAAAAATAAAAATGATGATATAGCATCGGCAAAAAAACTAATTAAACTTCTCTCTGGCATAAAAGCGAAGGTAAACCTTATCTATTTTAACCCATATCCGGGAACAGAGTATGAAAGACCCGATAAAAGCGATATGATAGCTTTTCAGGAGTATCTGGTTAACCATGGACTTTTATGCACTATTCGTGATTCTAAGGGCATAGATATAAGCGCTGCTTGCGGTCAACTAAAAGAACAAGATGAATTTAGCAAGGCTAAAACAAAAGGTAGAGAATAATGGGTTATGTAGAGATATTTCAAATTGTGTTTTTGGTAGCTGTTTTTGCAGTAGGAGTTATTGGCTTTATTAAAGCCGCGACAAAAGATGACTAAAAATGTTATCATTTCAACTGTAATCTACTAAAGGAGAGAGTAATGGCTTATAAAAAAACAAATTCAGACAGAATAAAGAGAATTTATCAACTTTGTGAGGATCACTTCGGCGGCATAGTTTTTGTCGGTGTAAAATTTCATAAGAAAATAGGCTGGATAGCAAAAGCACAATTTGACGGAAGTTTTGAAAATCTGACTGCAGATGGTGAGACAAGTACGGAAGCTCTAAAAAACCTAAAGAACCGCGTTAAAAAGATCATCAAAAGATACAACTCTGTATGATCAAAGATGCTAAAATCTAAATAACAAAACGACCAACACACCAGGGAGGTCGTTTATAAGCATAATGATACCCTACATATATAAATAACTCATAAAAAAATTAATTACATTCTTAAAAAAAATTTTATCATAAAAAATTATTATAAATTTACTGCAAATGTGTACTATTCACACATTGTTCTAATGTGTGAATATAGCGAGTTATAACATAGAACAAATTTTAAAATTTTCTTCTTCTTTAAGAATTAATTTATATAAAAAATCGCTGAATTCTTAATTTTTACATATTGCTCAAACTCCCTATTTTAGGGGCATTTGATAATAAAAGCAAAAGCTGTTATATAATTATTAAAAATGTCTTTGAAAGATACAAATAGTTATTCACATAGTAAAATTTATAGCTATATATATTGCTATAAAATCCTAAGTAAGCCTCATGTTCTCTAAACAGACTTTTTCAAAATCAATACTGCTTTTTATATTATATGTTTTGCCATTAAACTCAAACTCTAACTCATTGGCATGAAGAAGCAATCTTTTAGCACCGCTCATTTTAACTCTTATCTCTCTATCAAGCTCTCTATCCAGATACTTAACTATATACTCTTCGCTTTGTCCATAAACAGGATCACCGACTATAGGATGTTTCACATGAAACAAATGCACTCTGATCTGATGTTGTCTTCCCGTGTGCGGAGAACACTCTACGAGAGTAGTATTAAGCTCGGGAAAGTATTTCAGAGGCTTTACGTATGTCAGTGACTCTTTACCGCTCTCATCTACTTTTACTACCATTCTTATAAGTGCACTCTTTTCATCATCATATCTAAGCAGAGGAGCATCTATTTTAAGCTCATCCTTTAGCTCTCCATGAACCATTGCCAGATATCTCTTTTTCATCTCTCTCTCTTGAAACATCATCTTTAGATCTATCTCGCTCTTTTTGTCTCTGGCACACAGAACCAATCCGCTCGTCTCCTGATCTATTCTATGGGCGATGTTTGCATCTCTGCCGTATTGAGCTTTTAGCTCATCTATAAGAGAGTAGGGTGTATATCTATTTTGAGGATGGATAAGCATTCCGCTTGGTTTATCGAATACTACAAAGTTCTCATACTCTGCATATGCTTTTAAACCTTTTGTGAGAGGTTCAAAAGTTATAAACTCTATTTCACCTTCGATCTCTCTGGATGAGACGTCCATTATTTCGCCGTTAATAAGCAAACGTCCTTTGGCTATAAAACGCTGTGCCTCTTTTTGTGTATAGCCCAGTTCTCTTATAAGAAAAACAAAAGCCCTCTGCTTTTGCTTAACAAACATTTTTTTCAAAACAAATGGCAAATTTTAATCCTTTGTAAGTCTAGATTATGTAAAATAAAGCACTTTTAATTGTGCGAATTTTAACACAAACAACATAAGACAATAACCACACAAAGGCAATATATATGATCGAAAGATACGCAAGAGAAGAGATGAGTTCCAAATGGACAATGCAGGCAAAATATCAGGCTTGGCTCGATGTAGAAAAAGCTGTTGTCAAGGCATGGAACAGATTGGGACTTATTCCCGATGAAGATGCCAAGAAAATTATTGACAACGCCGGATTCGATATTAAAAGAATAGATGAGATAGAGGCTGTAACACGTCATGACCTTATAGCTTTTACGACAAGCGTATCTGAAACACTGGGTGAAGAGAGTAGATGGTTCCACTACGGCATGACAAGTTCTGATACTGTTGATACAGCAGTTGCACTTCAGATGAAAAGCTCTCTGGAGTTGATCATAGAAGATGTAAAGATGCTGATGGAGTCTATCAAAAAAAGGGCGATGGAACATAAGATGACTCTTATGGTTGGAAGAAGCCATGGCATACATGGAGAGCCTATAACATTCGGTCTTGTGTTAGCTGTTTGGTACGATGAGATGACAAGACATTTGGAGAATCTTGAACAAACACTTGATGTTATAAGTGTTGGACAAGTTAGCGGAGCAATGGGCAACTTTGCTCACGCTCCCTTAGAGCTTGAAGAGTATACATGTGAAGAGCTAGGACTAAAACCTGCACCTGCATCTAATCAAGTAATACAGAGAGACAGATACGCAAGACTTGCTACCGCGTTAGCTCTTATGGCAAGCTCTATTGAGAAGTTTGCGGTTCAAGTCCGCCACTGGCAAAGAACTGAAGTTTACGAGTGTGAAGAGTATTTTGCAAAGGGTCAAAAAGGCTCATCGGCAATGCCGCATAAGCGCAACCCGATACTAACAGAAAACATAACAGGTCTTGCCAGAATGATCAGAGCTTATGCAATGCCTGCTATGGAGAATGTAGCACTATGGCACGAGAGAGATATCTCGCACTCTTCGACTGAGAGATTCTGGCTGCCTGACTCGTTTATAACAAGTGATTTTATGCTTCACCGTATGAATAACGTTATAGCAAACCTGACGGTCTATCCTGAAAATATGATGAAAAACCTAAATCTTACAGGCGGGCTTGTATTCTCTCAAAGAGTTCTTTTGGAACTTCCTTTAAAAGGTATCAGCCGTGAAGATGCATACAGGATCGTACAGAGAAATGCGATGAAGGTATGGGAGGAGATACAGCAGGGCAAACCTACCACGAACGAAAAAGGTGAGTCGCTCTATCTTAACCACCTTTTGGCAGATGAGGAGCTAAGAGAGAGTCTAAGCGAAGAGGCAATTCGTGAATGTTTCAACTATGATTACTACACTAAAAATGTAGATAAAATATTTGCTAGAGTTTTTATTAAATAAATGACAAAATTCTGCTAATATTCATTTAGCATAACAAAGTATGAAAAGATCAAAATTACAAATGCAACACCGTTTGTATGACTTAGGAAGTTAATATGATAACAATTATAAAAAGAAACGGCAGAACAGAACCGCTGGATATTACAAAGATACAAAAGTATACATCCGCGGCGGTAAAAGATCTGGATAATGTTTCTCAAAGTGAACTTGAAGTTGATGCGCAGATACAGTTCCGCGACGGCATAACATCAAAAGAGATACAGCAGACACTCATCAAAACTGCAGTCGATAAGATAGACATAGACGCTCCAAACTGGACCTTTGTCGCTTCAAGACTCTTTCTCTTCAACCTCTACCATCAGGTAAACGGATATACAGGGTACTCATCTCTAAAAGAGTATTTCCAGAGATGTGAAAAAGAGGGAAAAGTTCTTCTTGGGCTAAAAGAGATGTACAACCTTGATGAACTGGAAAAACATATAAAGCCTGAGCGCGATATGCAGTTTAACTATCTTGGTGTTAAAACACTCTATGACAGATACCTCATAAAAGATAGAAACTCTAACCCGATCGAACTTCCTCAACATATGTTTATGGCGATATCTATGTTCTTGGCTCAAAGAGAAGAGAAAAAAGAAGAGTGGGCTATAAAGTTTTATGACATGATCTCCAAATTTGAGGTTATGCTTGCAACACCTACTCTAAGTAATGCAAGAACACCTAGACATCAGCTTAGCTCATGCTACATCGGTTCAACTCCCGACAACATTGAAGGGATCTTTGACTCATATAAAGAGATGGCGCTTCTTTCGAAATTCGGCGGAGGTATCGGCTGGGATTGGACGAACGTTCGTTCAATGGGCTCTTACATAGACGGACATAAAAATGCCGCAGGCGGAACAATACCGTTTCTAAAGATCACGAACGACATCGCAGTAGCGGTTGACCAACTTGGTACGAGAAAAGGTGCTATCGCTGTCTATATGGAACCTTGGCACATAGATGTGAACGACTTTTTGGATCTTAAAAAGAACTCAGGCGAGGAGCGCCGCCGTGCCCATGACCTTTTCCCTGCGCTCTGGATAAACGACCTCTTTATGCAGAGAGTTCAAGAGGATGGCATCTGGACGCTTTTTGACCCTTACGATTGTAAAGAGCTGACACTTCTCTACGGCGAAGAGTTTAACAAAAAGTATGAAGAGTTTGAAAAAGATGAGAGCATAATAAAAGAGAAAGTAAAAGCTAAACAGCTTTGGAAAAAAATACTAACATCATACTTTGAGAGCGGCAGCCCTTTCTTATGTTTTAAAGACAACGCAAACCGTGCAAACCCTAACAGCCATACAGGAGTTATAAGAAGTTCTAACCTCTGTACGGAGATCTTTCAAAACACAAACCCTAACCACTACAAGATAAAGTTCATTTTTGAAAATGGTGATAGCGTTAGTTATGAAGAGGAAGAGATCATCAAAGTTGACAGCGGCTTAGAGAAGCCTGCTAAAAAAGTAACAGCACTTGACGCTATTGGCGGACGTGAAATATATATGGTAGAAAAAGAGAAGATAGACGGCGACACCGCAGTTTGTAATCTGGCTTCGGTCAACCTCTCTAGAATCAATACAAAAGAGGACATTGACAGAATCGTCCCTATCGCAATTCGTGCGCTTGATAATGTTATAGACCTTAACTTCTATCCTCTTGAAAAAGTAAAACGCACTAACATGAAGACTCGCGCGATCGGTCTTGGTGTTATGGGTGAAGCACAGATGCTTGCACAAAAAGGTATCTCTTGGGGAAGCCAAGATCATTTTGACAAGATAGATGAGCTTTTAGAGTCTGTCAGCTTTAACGCTATCTCTGCATCTAGCGACATAGCACTCGAAAAAGGCTCATATCCAGAGTACGATGGTTCTAAATGGAGCAAAGGCATTATGCCTATGGATCATGCCAATACAGAGGTCAAAAAACTTGTTGACCGCGGCGGACTTTTTGCATCTGCTTATGAGTGGGAAGAGCTTCGTGCTAAAGTTAAAAAGCAGGGAATGAGAAACGGCTATCTAATGGCAGTCGCACCTACAAGTTCTATCTCTATCCTAACAGGTACTACGCAAGCTATAGAACCGGTGTTTAAAAGAAAGTGGTATGAAGAGAATCTCTCTGGACTTATTCCGGTTGTCGTTCCTGAACTCTCTCCTGATACTTGGGCGTACTACACTCCTGCGTACGATCTAAACCAGACGGTTCTTATTAAAGCAGCTGCTATTCGTCAAAAGTGGCTGGACCAAGGTCAAAGTCTTAACATCTTTATAACGCTCGATAAGGCAAGCGGAAAGTATCTAAACGAGATATATATGCTTGCTTGGAAGCTGGGACTTAAATCTACATACTATCTCCGTTCACAATCTCCTGAGATGGCAAGCGATGTTGAAGACAGAAGTATGGAGTGCGTAGGTTGTCAATAGGATGAGACCGCTGCTAAAAAAAGAGATAGATACCTTTTTAGACAGATTTGGACGTTTTGTAGACTCCGAGTTCAGATCTATAGATATCTTGTCTCCAAACAGCGTTAAAATTACTCTAGCAGCTCAAGACAGCGCTAGAGGATTTGACTGGATAACAGTTGATCTTGAATTTGATGGTGTTAGCGATGCCCTGCTGCCGCAGAGTTCAAAACTTCCTCATATAGATATGGGTGAGGGAATAACCATAACATCTCAAAACGACCTCTTTGCCTTTGGCATAGGCAGCTATAACACTCTCTCTAACATAACAGACTCCCTCTGCTACATAAAAGCTGATTCTATAAAATATTCGCAAGGCGCTTTTTAACATTTACTTTTCATTACTCCCCCGTTAGCAGTTCATAAACCATTTAGTTATAAAATTTTGTCAACTACAAAAAACTAAAAGGACCTCAAAATGAAAAAACTATTTTTACTGTTTGCATTGACGCTAACATTTGTTTATGCAAAAGAAGGCGTAGAGTTTAAATATGCTCCAAAAAATATTGATAGAGAGTTTCCAACAACACAAAACCAGATACTCTCCTATAACAACATCCTCGAAAACGTTAGAACAAGCATTGTGAATATCTCTATAAAAAAGGAGATAAAAGGAAATCTCTACAGCGCAAATCCATTCTTTAACGATCCGTTTTTTAGAGAGTTCTTCAAAGGCTACGGAGATATTCCGCAAGAGAGGATCCAAAAGTCACTTGGCTCAGGCGTAATTGTCTCAAAAGATGGATATATAGTTACCAACAACCATGTCATTGACGGCGCAGATGAGATCATAGTAAATCTGGCGGGAGATAAAAAAGAGTATGAGGCAAAACTCATAGGAAAAGATGAGAAGAGTGATTTGGCTGTTATTAAGATCGAGGCAAAAAACCTAAATGCAGTAACTTTTTATGACTCGGACAAAGTAAAGGTAGGCGATATCGTCTTTGCTCTTGGAAATCCCTTTGGAGTAGGCGAGACAATAACACAAGGGATAGTTTCAGCTACAGGCAGAAGCGGTGTTGGAATAGTAGAGTATGAAGATTTTATCCAAACAGATGCCTCTATAAACCCCGGCAATTCTGGCGGAGCGCTTATTAACTCTGCAGGACATCTCATAGGAATAAACTCGGCTATTATCTCAAAATCGGGCGGAAATGTCGGCATCGGTTTTGCGATACCCTCAAATATGGTAACCTCGATAGCGACAAGTCTGATAGATAGCGGCAAATTTACACGTGCATATCTTGGTGTTACCATAGCAGACGTCAGTGAAGATATGAGCAGCTTTTATGATGATAACTTCGGCGCACTTATCACAGGAGTGGAGGAGAACTCTCCTGCCCAAAAAGCCGGACTTAAAAGAGGCGATCTTATCATCTCTGTAAACGGCAAAAAGATCGAGAGTGCAAGCGAGCTTAAAAACACTATAGGCTCTTTCGCTCCGCAAAGAGTTGTAAATATAAAATTTTTAAGAGACAAGAAGATAGATATTGTAAACGTGACTCTTACCACGTTAGAGGGCAAAGTTATTGCGGGTGAGTTTGAGTATAAAGGGATGAAGCTCTCCGAGATAACTTCTGCATATAAACAGCAACAAAACCTTAAAATTGAAGGTATACTTGTTGAAGATGTAGATCAAAGCAGCGAAGCATTTGGTTCTGGAATAAGAAAGGGTGACATTATAATTCAGATAGAAAATAGAGAGATAGCAAATTTAGAAGATTTCAAAAATGTTACTGCGACAGAAAGTAAAAAAAGATTTTTCATCTATAGAAGAGGCGGCATCTTTGCCACTGTTCTATAATTTAAGGAGTTAAAATGAGAGTAGTTTGTCCCGTTTGTAAAAGTGTTAACAATGTTCCACAGAGAGACTCTTACAAAAAAGCCAATTGCGGAAAATGTAAGAGTTCGCTTCTGGATACAAAGCCGATCGAACTGACTAACAGTGATTTTGACGAAGTTGTTGTAAATAGCGATATTCCAGTTATAGTAGATTTTTGGGCACCTTGGTGCGGACCATGTAAGATGATGGCGCCAAGTTTTGAAAAAAGCGCGGCAAATTTTCCGCTCAAAGCGCTCTATGCAAAGGTAAATACCGAAAATGAACAAAGTCTCGGTGCAAGGTTCGGCATAAGAAGCATTCCGACGATCATCGTCTTTAAAGATGCAAAAGAGGTTCACAGAGTCTCTGGTGCTTTGGATGAGGCGGCACTAAACAAAACGGTTGCGCAATTTCTATAGTATAATTATCATCAAAACTAAAGGGGTATATAGTATGAAAGACACGGTAACACTAACAAACAATCGTAACGGCAAGAGTTATGAGCTTCCCATACTCGACGCAACCGTTGGTCCATCGGTTATAGACATCTCAACACTCTACAAAGAGACTAACATGTTTACCTATGATGAGGGTTATACCTCTACGGCATCATGCAAATCCGACATAACATATATAGACGGCGAAGCGGGAAAACTTATGTACAGAGGCTACGATATAGCTTATCTTGCAACTCAAAAAAGCTTTTTAGATACTGCTTATCTTCTTATAAACGGTGAGCTTCCTAGTAAGAGTGAACTTGATGATTTTGCGCTGGAGATGAAAAAACGCTCATTCGTACATGAAGGAGTAAAAAAACTATTTGACTCTTTTCCGGATGCCGCACACCCTATGGCGATTCTTTCGGCGGGAGTTTCTGCGCTCTCTACTTTTTACTTTGACCATTTAAATATAAAAGATGAGAAAGAGTACAGCGAAATGGCAAACAGAATTGTCGCAAAGATCCCTACACTTGCAGCTTTTTCATATAGATACTCAAACGGGCTGCCTATCATATACCCGGATATAAACAAAGGTTTTACAGAGAATTTCCTCTATATGATGCGCTCCTATCCTCATAACTACATCGAGTTAAAACCTATAGAGATAAAAGCATTGGACACCATCTTTACTCTTCATGCGGACCATGAGCAGAATGCCTCGACTACCGCGGTTAGAAACTTAGCTTCTACAAATGCGCACCCTTATGCCGCTATCAGTGCTGGCATTGGCGCTCTATGGGGAAGAAGCCACGGCGGAGCAAATGAGAGCGTTATACGTCAGCTTGAGATGATCGGAAGTGTTGATAGAGTAGATGAGTTTATAGCAAAAGCCAAAGATAAAGATGACCCCTTTAGACTTATGGGCTTTGGACATCGTGTCTATAAAAACTTTGACCCGCGAGCTACCATTTTAAAAAATATACGTAACGAACTTATGAGTGAGCTCGGCATTAGCAGTGAGCTTGTTGATGTAGCAAATAAGATAGAGCAGATCGCTTTAAGCGATGAATATTTTGTCAGCCGCAATCTATACCCGAATATCGATTTTTACTCAGGGCTTATTCTTCAGGCACTTAAAATTCCAAAAGAGATGTTCGCGGTTATTTTTGTTATAGGAAGAACACCGGGATGGATCGCACAGTGGAGCGAACTAAATCAGCAAAAAAGCGTAAAAATTGCTAGACCTAGACAGTTATATAGAGGTCCAAAAGAGAGAACTCCGGAGTATTGATCCGGAGTTTAAAACTATTTAATATATGAACAGCAGTAATCTGTTACTGTCTTAACTCTCAGATCGAACGATGAGTTTGCAGGAACATTGAAGCTCTCAGGAGTACTAAGTGTTTTCCAATCTTCACCTGGAAGTTTTACATCCAACTCTCCGCTCATCATCTCCATTATCTCAGCCTCTTTTGTTCCAAAAGTGTATTCGCCAGGCAACATAATTCCAAGTGATTTCACACTGCCGTCTGCAAACTCAACGGTTCTGCTTGTTACTTTTCCATCATGGTAGATGTTCGCTTTTTTTTTTATATTTGCATTATTTAAATATGACATTAATCAAATCTCCTTATTTTATAATATCGCCATTGTAACTAAATTATTCCCAATCGAGTAATCTCTGCTGACCCTCAAGCTGTCTTATATGTGTCACATCTTGGGATACTTCTATAACGCCTTTGTAGTTGCCCTCATCATCTCTGATGGCAAAATATCTGATGTGAATAAATTTGCCTTTAAAGGTTATCCAAAACTCAGCTTCATCCCTGCGACCCGCCTTAAACTCACGTAAGATCATTAAAACCTGATCTACGGACTTTGGAGGGTGACAAAATTTTACCTCACGGCCTATAATTCCGGCACTTCTGGGAAATACCCTCTCATCTCCGCGGTTATAGAAGATAACAATGTCATTCTCATCGACATAGGTGATATCGACAGGCATAAACTTTAGCAGCCAATTGATCTGCTCCGGCAGCATATATCCCTCTTCAAGACTAATTCTATTCTCAAGAGAGAAAGGGAGTTTTCTCTTCTGTTTATCCTGAGACGGATGTATATATTCACCCTCTACATGCGCAGGATAAGCAGCAGGCGGAGTGTCGAACATCCAACCTATCTCCTCATCACCTGAACGCATCTCTTTCCAATCCTCCTCATCAAGCATACTTAGTGCGTTTGGAAGAAGCCTTCCCTCTTCAACCTGCATAATATGCTCTAAAGAGCCAAAAACTCTCTGCAGCTGCTGCATAAGGGAAGGCATATTTTTCTCTTCAACCAAAGCTCTTGCAGCTTTTATCTCTGCTCTGATATCGTCATGAAAAGCCCACATATTTTGCGACGGGCTCGTCCAGCCATACTTCTCAAGATATGGAAAAAGCTGGTTCTCTTTTCTTGCAAAATGTTTCTCAACAAGACAGAGTTTTTTAAACTTCTCTTCAAACTCTTCAAAATTTTCTACTATATCAATACTGTTAATGCTTGAGATAAGTCCCCTAATTAACATATTTTCTTCTAGATAAACTCTTACAGGGTGACCTTCTGGCAGATTTGCATATGGATTCATAATTTTCCTTGATTTTTAGAAAAATTATACAGTTTTAAAATTTTTACTCTTTGATTTATAACAAGAGGGGAGATTATTGCAGTTTTAGTCTGACTCTTTGGGAGTGTGTTATGGCAACTGCGATGGCGTCTGTTATATCAAGCGGCTTGATCTCTTTTTTTATATTTAAAAGTCTCTTAGCCATAAACGCCACCTGCTCCTTTGTCGCTTTTCCGTTTCCCGTAAGCGCTTTTTTGACTTGAAGTGCCGTATATTCGTTGAACTGACCGAACTGTTGGAGAAGCATAAGCATAATGGCTCCGCGAAATTGTGCCAGTTTGATCGTTGTTTTTGGATTGTGTGCATAAAAGATATCTTCTAAAGCGACTTCATCTATCTTATGATTTTTAAATATGCTCTCGAACGCCTCTACCATCTGGGGTATCTGAAACTGCAGCTCTTCGGCTTTTATTTTTATAAGTCCCGCTTCCACAAGTGCAATTTTGCCTTTTTCCAAAGAGATAAGAGCGTAACCCATATTTCTTGTTCCGGGATCTATTCCTAAAATAATCATCTCTATCCTATTAGCGTCATATTTTCGTATTATATAGCAACTATTTTAATCTATTCACATATTCACAAATTTGTTATTCACATAATTTTAACTCTATTTATGGGAACTATCGCTATTATTCACAAATATAATAGAGACTAGAGGATAAGTTGTGAATATAGGCCAAAAGATTTTGCTTCTGCTAAAAGATGAGATACCGGAAATTGAATATAACAGATATATAAAGCATCTTATCTACGACGTAAAAAAATCTACAAGCGATACAGCTATTTTTTACGCTCCAAACTCTCTGGTACTAAACTGGATAAAAAACAAGTACAGCGCAAAAATAAGACATCTGTTCGAAGTCCATGACTCATCTAATGTAAATGTCAAGATCTTACTTAAAAACCAGCTAGAATCTAAAAAGAGTGAACCAAAAAAAGAGCAGAAACATCAACACTCTCTTTTAAATCCTTCACACACTTTTGAAAATTTTATGGTCGGAGGCTCCAACCAGTTCGCCTACGCGGCGGTAAAGAGCGTAAGTGAGAAGGCTGGCGTTCTTTACAATCCTCTATTTATTCACGGAGGGGTAGGTTTAGGAAAGACTCACCTGATGCAGGCGGCGGGAAATGTTTTTCAAAATCAGGGAAAAATAGTTATCTACACTACCGTTGAGCAGTTTTTAAATGATTTTATACGTCATGTCAGAAATAAGACTATGGAGAGATTTCAAGAGAAGTACCGCAAATGCGATGTTCTTCTAATTGACGATATACAATTCTTAAGCAATAAAGAGGGAATTCAAGAGGAGTTTTTTCACACATTTGAAGCACTAAAAGGGGTTGGAAAACAGATCATTCTAACAGCAGATAAGCACCCTAAAAAGATAGCGGGACTTGAGAAGAGACTTCAAAGCAGATTTGAACACGGTCTTGTTGCAGATATTCAACCGCCGGAACTTGAGACAAAAATAGCGATTATAGAGAACAAGTGTAAGATAAACAAAGTTGTTCTCTCTAAAGATATCATAAACTACATAGCAACCGTTATTGAGAGCAATGTTCGCGAAATAGAGGGTATCTTATCAAAACTGCATGCCTATTCACAGCTCATGCATGTAGATATAGATCTCCCTTTTACAAAAAACGTGCTAAAAGATCAGCTCCAAGAGAATCGTGCAAATCTTACACTGGACATCATTACACAAAGCGTTGCTAAAGATCTTAATATAAAACCAAGTGAAATACGCTCAAAAGGAAGAAGCAAAAATCTGGTATATGCCAGAAGAATTGCAATATATCTCTGCCGTGATCTAACTCAAAACACCATGCCGCAGCTTGCTCAATACTTTGGAATGAAAGATCATACGGCGATCAGCCACACACTGAAAAAAATAAACGAACTAATCCAAAATGATGAAGATTTCAAGGTTAAAATAGAAGAATTGACCAATAAAATAACTTCATCTTCTTAAAAAAGTTAAAAAAAAGATATAATTACTTAAGTGAATAGATGTGAAAGAAGCGTTGTAGGTTCGTCACATCTAAAAAGCTCTTGAAATAGGAGTTATTTGATAATATTCACATTATCACTACCTCCTACTACTAATACTATAATTTTATATAATAAATAGGGATTCAGATGAAGATAACAGTACAAAAATCTATCATTGAAAATATCTTGGTTCATGTTCAACCATTTCTAGAAAAAAAAGATGCTTCACAGATTACATCTCACGTATTAATAGATGTTTCAAACTCAAAACTAAATGTTAAAGCTACAGATTACGAGATAGGTCTTTTTGTATCTACAGACAAAGTAAATATTATTGGAAACGGTACAGTTACCGCAAACGGTAAAAAACTTTTAGATATTGTAAGAATCTTAAAAGATGGTGATATAAATTTAGAACTTAAAAGTGACACGCTCTATATTTCACAATCACACTCTAACTTTAAACTGCCTACTTTCTCGCATAGTGAATTTCCGTCTTTTCCTGCTTATGAGGGAAAACCGCGTATCTTGATAAATTCTCATTCACTTATAGATTCTCTTAAAAAAATAACTCCATCAATCGATAGCAACAGTCCTAAATTTGAACTAAACGGTGCACTTATCGACATAAAAGAGAGTGGGATCAACTTTGCATCTACAGATACAAGAAGATTGGCAGTTGTAAACATCGAGAACCAAAACAGCAATGAGTTATCTATAATAATTCCTAAAAAAGCGATAGTAGAGATCCAAAAACTATTTTTTGATAATTTAGAGCTCTATTATGATGATACAAGTCTTATTATTCACTCTGAGCAGTACACTTTTTTTACCAAACTTATAAACGGAAAATTTCCTGAATACTCAAGAATTATTCCAAAAGAGATATCAAAAACACTAACTCTTCCAAAAGCTATTATGATAGAGTCAATAAAACAGATAACTACGATCTCTTCAGATGTAAAAATAACCTTCTTAAACAATACAATAACGTTTGAATCACTAAGTGATGACAACATAGAAGCAAAAACAGAAATTGATTATGAAACAGGCTTCTCATCACCTTTTGTCATTGCTATCAACAGCAAACATCTTTTAGATTTTTTAAATAGCATAAACAGCTCAGAGTTTAACATAGGTTTAAATGAGAGCAATCTTCCTTTTGTTTTAAGTGAAGGCAATTTTAAAACTGTCGTAATGCCTATAGTTATTTAACTGATTTAATACACCTTTACAAAAAATGCATAAAAATACTTTATAGTTCTCAAAAAAACAAGTTTTTTTGTAGCTTCAGGGGGTTGTAGGGAGATTTGTCCCTGCCACTATAACGGACGCGTTCGTTTTAGTGCGTAACATCAGATAGTATAAAACTTTCTTTTAGAATAAATTAGATAAAATATCTCCAATTATGTAACAAAGTTATAATGGAGTTTTAAATGGAAAATTACGGCGCTAGTAATATTAAAGTCCTAAAAGGATTAGAAGCAGTTCGTAAACGACCCGGTATGTATATTGGCGATACCGGTCATAGAGGTTTGCATCATTTAGTTTATGAAGTTATTGACAACTCTATTGATGAGGCGATGGCAGGACATTGTGATACCATAAACGTTACTCTTACAAAAAAGGGTACCTGTATGGTTTCGGATAATGGGCGCGGTATTCCTACGGATATGCACCCTACTGAGGGAATGAGCGCAGCGACTGTTGTACTAACCGTTCTTCATGCCGGCGGTAAATTTGACAAAGATACATATAAAGTCTCAGGCGGTCTTCACGGTGTCGGTGTATCTGTTGTAAATGCTCTATCTTCAGAACTTAAAATGACTATTTACAGAAATGGAGAGATCCACGAGCAGGATTTCAAAAAAGGTATACCTCAAGAAGCTCTTAGCATTATAGGTAAAACCCGTAAAACAGGAACTACGATAGAGTTTGCTCCGGATCCTAGTATATTTACCGAAACAGTAACTTTTGAGTTTGAATATTTAGCTAGAAGATTTAAAGAACTTGCATATCTTAACCCATTTATAACTATCAATTTCAGTGATGAAAGAACCAATGTTTCACAAACATATCATTTTGAGGGCGGTATTGCTCAATATGTTACAGATCTGAATAAAAAACAGGAAGTTGCTAAAGTTTTTGAATTCAGCTCAAAAATAGAAGATATAGAGTTTGATATAGCTCTTATGTACAACGACTCTTATGAAGAGAAGGTCTACTCTTTTGTAAATAATATCCGTACTCCAAACGGTGGTACTCATGAAGCAGGATTTCGTGCAGCTCTGACACGTGCAATATCAAACTATAACTCACAAAACGGTGCAGCAAAAGAGAAAGATATAAAAATAAGCGGTGAAGATACAGGTGAAGGTCTTATTGCCATCGTTTCAGCTCGTGTTCCTGAACCACAGTTTGAGGGACAGACAAAGGGTAAACTAGGAAATACTTATGTAAGACCGTTAGTTCAAAAAGCAACATATGAACTTTTAAGTAAATATTTTGAAGAGAATCCAATAGAAGCAAAAGCGATCGTTGCTAAATCATTAATGGCTGCGCGTGGTCGTGAAGCTGCAAAAAAAGCGAGAGAATTAACACGTAGAAAAGATTCTATGAGCGTAGGAACACTTCCCGGAAAACTTGCAGATTGTCAAAGCAAAGATGCTTCTATCTGTGAACTTTATCTGGTGGAGGGCGACTCTGCAGGCGGCTCTGCAAAGATGGGTCGTGATAGAGTATTTCAAGCTATCCTTCCTCTTAAAGGTAAGATCTTAAATGTTGAAAAAGCAAGACTTGACAAAATTTTAAAGTCTGAAGAGATCACAAATATGATCA
Source organism: Sulfurimonas crateris (assembly GCF_005217605.1). NCBI lineage: Bacteria > Pseudomonadati > Campylobacterota > Epsilonproteobacteria > Campylobacterales > Sulfurimonadaceae > Sulfurimonas > Sulfurimonas crateris. The sequence continues at coordinate 62,451 of NZ_SZPX01000001.1, forward strand.
CTGCAATGGGTTGTGGTATCGGTGATGAGTATAATGAAGAAAAACTTCGTTACCACAAGATCATTATTATGACCGATGCCGATGTTGACGGTTCACATATTCAGACTCTGCTTCTTACATTTTTCTTCCGTCATTTCCGTGCCGTGATCGAGAACGGGTATCTATATTTGGCTCAGCCGCCTCTTTACCGCTACAAAAAAGGCAAAAAAGAGATCTACTTTAAAGATGATCGCCAGATGAATGACTTCTTAATTGATAACGGCATAGAGTCTTTAGAGATCGAGAATGTAGGACACAACGATCTAGTTTCTTACTTTAGAATGGTTGACCACTATAGAGGCTCACTTGAAGCTCTAGAGAGAAGATATGCACTTGTAGGTCTTATACGCCATTTCATAGAAAATCCTGATATTATCGGGCTTGATATAAAAAGTATGTATGAGAAAGTAGAAGAGTTTTTAACTATAAACGGAAACAATATTCTTACTAAAACTATTACTGAAGATTCAATTCATATTTTTGTACAGACAAAAGGCGGAATGGAAGAGCTGCTTATAAACGATGAGCTCTTTGGAGCTCCTCACTTTAGTGAAGCAAGTTATATCTATGAAAAGATAAAAGATTGGAATCTAGATTTTAAAGATGATGTTTTAAAAATCTTAAACAATATTATCGACTATGCAAAAAAAGGCGCGTATATTCAACGTTATAAAGGTCTGGGAGAGATGAATCCGGAACAGCTCTGGGAGACTACTATGACTCCTGAAAATAGAGTTTTACTTCAGGTAACAATCGAAGATGCAGAACTTGCAAGCGATACCTTTACTCTATTTATGGGTGATGAAGTTGAGCCTCGTCGTAACTATATTCAAACACATGCAAAAGACGTTAAACATCTAGATGTTTAATATTTAATATATATGCTACTTCCAGAGATCAAAGAGAGAGAGTACCGCTTTAAGTTAGCTCTTAGAATGGTGCTTCCTATTTTTGCTCTCGTCTTCGCTTTAGTTATTCACACTTTTATTACAAGTAAAGATACGATCAGCACCTCGTTTTACATTGAATCAATCCTTATTTTAGTATTTAGCATCTATTTTATCTTTTATCTTATATATAAAGGGTTTGACACCAAAATAACAGAGAGTGTCTCAAAAGCTTTTACAAGAGAGTATATGTACAAGTATCTAAAAAATGAGATCAGAGACTCTAAAGAGTATACGCTCGTGCTTTTAAGTGTTGATAATCTTTATGAGATAAACAGCCGTTACGGCATTAAGAACGGTGATAACATACTATTTAAAACACTTGAGTGGATAGCCGTGTATTTAAAATCAAAAGACATATACAACTTCCCAATAGGGCGCATTAAAGGGGGCGATTTTGTTATCGGACTAAGCGGTGATAAGAGCAGATATAAAACCATTATAGAGTTGATGTGTCTAAAGAGTGAAGATTTTAAGATCGATGATATTGAAGTGCAGATATCTGGAGCTATAAATGATACAAAATTTTCAAGAGATATTGATTATTTGATAGAGAATCTTTTTGAGTTGCAGATTAAGAACAGAGACTCCAAATCAGCACTGGAAAGTACCGATGATGTAAATCCGAATGAACTTGAATACGGTGTTATAAATGCAATTAAAAGAGAAGATCTATTGATCTATACACAGAGTGTTTTTGAAAATGATAGTGAACTCTTTAAAGAGTGTTTTGTTAAGCTAAAGAGAGAAGACGGGACGATAATCCATCAAAAAAATTATATGAAAATTTTGGATAAACTGAGATTGATGGGTGATTATGATCTTATTGTTTTGGAAAAAACACTCAAGATGTGCAAGAGGTCAGATAAAGGTAAGTTTGCCATTCATATCTCTCCTACTTCTCTTAGAAATTATACGGTCTTAACAAAGATAAAAGAGATTTTTGAAAAAAACGAGTGTGTGAAAAATAGAATTATATTGATATTTGAAGAGAGTGAGTACTATCCAAGGATAGAGAAATTTAACGCTATATTGCAGCAACTTAGAAGTTTAGGGGTTCTTGTTGCCGTAGATAGACTCGGTTCTCTGCATACAAGCTTTTTATATCTGCGTGATCTGGATATTGATATTGTAAGAATAGATCCATACTATACGAAAGAGAGCGAAGAGAAAGAGTATAAAAATATTATAAGCGGTTTTAGTGTTATGGCACATGAAAAGGGTGTTAAGACATGGGTAAAGATGATCGAGAGCCAGAGCAGTTTGGATCTGGCAAAAGAGTTGAAAATTGATTATATGCAGGGCAGATATATTGCGCCTTTAGATAAAAATGAAAATGACAGGAGTTAATATGAAGTATGGTGAAAAAATAGTTAATGAGTTTGATGTAGAGAAAGATCTGGAAATATGGCCAAATGAGCACAAAAGAGACTATCTTATAAAGATGACGCTTCCGGAGTTCTCTTGTCTTTGTCCAAGAAGCGGATATCCGGACTATGCGACAATATATTTGGAGTATACGCCTGATGAGTGGGTTGTCGAGTTAAAGGCCATTAAACTATATATAAACTCGTTTAGAGAGAGACATATTTCACATGAGAACAGCGCAAATGAGATATATAGCGTTTTGGAGAGAAAATTAAAGCCAAAATATATGAAAATAGTGGCTGATTACAATCCTAGAGGAAATGTTCACACCGTTATAGAGATTGACAGTTCAAGACTTTAGGTAGTTTTTTAACCAATTAAGAGCATCTTTATGACTCTTAAATTCACCACGCATCTGAGCTTCGTAGGCGCTGTTTAAAATCTCCGAAAATATGGGTGAGGGCTTAAGTCCAAACTCTAAAATATCTTTTCCCGCCAAAAGTGCGGGAAGCTTTTTATTGAGTATATTTAACTCTTTAGCCCTTTTTTTTACCTCTTCGCCTGCCTTGTAAATTTTAGAGCCACTTTTTGAAAAGTAGATAGAACTACTCAAAATTAGAAGCTCCTCAATATTTACTTCAGCGGCAAGCTTGTACAATCGGTAATCATTTAAACCTTTTTCGTAAATATTATCTATCTCATTATGTTTTTCAATTAACAGAAGAGATCTATTTAAAATCTCTCTCTCATCTGTTAGTTTTTCTATAAAATCCTGCGCCTCTTTTTGAGAAAAATCATAACAGAGAGCCGCTAACATTAAAACGATGTTTGTCTGTTTGTTAGCTGTCCGCTCTTTTGCGATTTCATCTATCACAGAGATATTTTGAGTATATAGATCACTTCCGAACTCTCTTAAGAGCTCAAATCCGCGTGATGGTTTTTTTGCATAAAGAAGGAGCTTTTTGATCTCCTCAAAAATTCTCTCTTTTGCAAGTTCGTCTAAGAGTCCATTTGTAACCATATCTTTACACAAAGAAAAAAGATCATTCTCTATTTTCAGTTCAAATCTTGTAGCAAATTGAACAGCTCTTAAAACTCTAAGAGGATCCTCTCCAAAACTCTCCAAATTTACGGCTTTAAGTGTTTTGTTCTTAAAATCATCAAGACCGCCAAAGGGGTCCAATATCTTTTTCTCTACAACATCATAACCCACAGAGTTCATCGTAAAATCTCTTCTTGATGTTGCAGTTTTAAAATCAAGTGTCGTATCTATAGTTATCTCAAACCCACGATGCCCTGATTTTACTTTGTTATCACTTCTTGGAAATGAGAAATCAAGATCATACTCCTCAAAATATAGTTTGCAAACCCCAAAACTTTCCCCAACTACATTTACGCTGCCGAACTCTTTTAGTATATTTTGCAACTCTGTAAAAGATGAGATGCCATAGAGCTCAATATCTATATCTTTTGACTCAATATCAACAAGGTAGTCTCTTATATACCCACCTACAATAATAGGTCTAATACCGTGACTCTTTAATTTATCAAATATAGTATCTAGTTTACTCGGGTAATCGATCATACAAATCCTAAAAATTAGTAGCTTTTCTTGCTTTTGAATGTATTATAACACTACTTTTACGTAGATATAACATTATTTTAGGTATAATCGCGAAAATTTTTATCTTGGTTTCATATATTTTTAAGAAACCAAAGAAGGAAGCCTTGTGCAAAAGATTAGAAATATTGCAGTAATCGCCCATGTTGACCATGGAAAAACTACACTTGTTGACGGATTGTTAGAACAATCAGGAACATTCGGCTCACATGAGCATCATGATGAGCGTGCTATGGATAGCAATGATTTGGAGAGAGAACGCGGTATTACTATTCTTTCAAAAAATACGGCTATTCGCTATAAAGATTATAAGATCAACATCATAGATACTCCGGGCCACGCCGATTTTGGTGGAGAAGTTGAGCGTGTTTTAAAGATGGTTGACGGTGTTTTGGTACTTGTTGATGCGTATGAGGGTGTTATGCCTCAAACGAAATTCGTTGTTAAAAAGATGCTTGCACTCGGTAAAAAACCGATTGTCGTTATTAACAAAATAGACAAACCTTCTGCTGATCCAGAGCGTGTTGTAGATGAGATGTTTGACCTTTTTGCGGCTATGGATGCAACTGAAGATCAGCTTGACTTTCCTATTATATACGCAGCGGCACGTGATGGAATTGCTAAGCTTGATATGGCAGATCCTGACGGAAACTTTGAGTGTATATTTGAGACTATCTTATCTCAGATCCCTGAACCTGAGGGTGACAGAGAAAATCACACTCAAGCACAGGTATTTACTCTTGACTACGATAACTACGTAGGTAAAATAGGTATTTCACGTATATTTAACGGTGTTATCAGAAAAGGTGACAACGTTATGCTTGCAAAAGCTGACGGTGAGCTTGTAAAAGGACGTATCTCAAAGCTAATAGGCTTTCACGGACTTAACCGTATGGAGATCCAAGAAGCTGAAGCGGGTGATATAGTTGCATTTGCAGGTTTAGAGACTGTTGATGTCGGCGATACTGTATGTGATCCGGCTAATCCTATGCCTCTTGATCCAATGCACATTGAAGAGCCTACTTTGACGGTTGTATTTTCAGTAAATGACTCTCCTCTTGCAGGACAGGAAGGAAAGCACGTAACTTCAAACAAGCTAAAAGACAGACTTGAAGCTGAGATGACGACAAACGTTGCTATGAAGCTTGAAGTTGTAGGCGAGGGTAAATTTAAAGTTTCAGGGCGCGGTGAGCTTCAAATCACTGTTCTTGCAGAAAATATGAGACGTGAAAATTTTGAGTTTGGTGTATCTCGTCCGGAAGTTATCGTTAAAGAGATCGAAGGTATAAAATGTGAACCGTTCGAGCACCTTGTAATAGATCTTCCTGAAGAGTTCGGCGGTACAATAATCGAGCGTCTTGGAAAAAGAAAAGCTGAGATGAAGTCTATGGTTCCAATGGGACAGGGTTTCCAAAGAATAGAGTTTGAGATCCCTGCCCGTGCGCTTATCGGTTTTAGAGGACAGTTCTTGACAGATACTAAAGGAGAGGGTGTTATGAACCACTCTTTCTTAGAGTTCCGTCCGTTTAGCGGAAGTGTTGAATCAAGAAGTTACGGTGCGCTTATCTCTATGGAGAACGGCGAAACTCTTGCATATTCACTATTTAACATTCAAGATCGCGGGGTTCTTTTTATCGGGCCACAAACAAAAGTATATGAGGGTATGATCATCGGTGAACACTCTCGCTCAAACGATCTGGTTGTAAACCCTATTAAAGGAAAAGCGCAATCAAATGTCCGTTCATCAGGAGCAGATGAAGCGATCAAACTTATTCCGCCGCGTGATATGTCGCTAGAGCGCGCTCTAGAGTGGATAGAGGATGATGAGCTTTTGGAAGTAACACCTAAAAGTATCCGTATTCGTAAAAAGTACTTAACTGAAAACGAAAGAAAAAGATACTCACGTAAGTAATTTCTACATACTCACACATTAACTTTATGTGTGAGGTTTCTCTCTCAAATAATCGTAATTCTGCTATACTATTTTTCATAAAAATTAAACATAATGCTTCAAAAGGATAGACAATGGAAGGAACTCTATATCTAGTATCCCTTATTGTAGTTGCTATAATGGCCTTTGCTCTGTATCGTGGAAATAGTTTTAAGTTGATGTTGCTTGTATTGGCAGTGGGTGTTTATATAATATATTCACATGAGACAGGCAATAGCGCCACAAAATACAAAGATGAAGTGTTGGAGTCTTTAGATAAGTCTGCACGGGACTTTAGTAAATCCCGCGGAGCAGAGGGGTATAATGAGGATAAGATAATAAAAAAGGTAGTAAAAGATTAGAGCTGCTTTTTAAAGCGCTAAAATCTTTTCACATAGCCATGACAGTAAGGCTTGCTCCCCTTCTTGTCATAGTAGTCCTGATGAGACTCATCTGCCGCATAAAACTCTGATCTATCGAGTATTTTTGTGGCAACTCTGTATCCTTTGGCTTCAAGTTTTTCAATAAGAGACTCGACTGTTTTTCTCTCTTCATCGCTGCTTACAAATATTGCAGAGAGATACTGCTCGCCGATATCAGGACCCTGCCCGTTTGTCTGTGTAGGGTCGTGAATCTCAAAAAATGTTTTGGCAATCTCTTCGTATGAGATCACACTGCTGTCATAAACTACCTCTACGGTCTCAAGATGCCCTGTATCTGTACGGACTACTTCATAATAGCTTGGGTTTTTTACATGCCCGCCCATAAATCCTGAGATAACCTCTTTTACGCCATCAAGTTTTTGCAAATAGTACTCGACTCCCCAAAAACATCCACCTGCAAAGTATGCATAAGAGAGGTTGTTATCTTTGGCATCCGGTTTTTTTACAAGGTTAAGAGATATTGAGTTCACGCAGTGTCTTGTATTTTTTGCCGTAAAGCCTTCGCCTTCAAAAACGTGACCCAGATGCGCTCCGCAGTTGGCGCAGACGATCTCTACTCTTCTGCCATCAGCATCGGGAATTCTCTTGATGGCGCCCTCTATAGCATCGTCAAAACTTGGCCATCCGCTGCCTGAATCAAACTTCGTGCTTGAATCGTAAAGCGGAGCGTCACAAACCTTGCAGGTGTAGATACCTCTTGACTTTTCATTCGTATATTTGCCGACAAAAGGTCTCTCTGTACCTTTGTGAATCAGTACGTTTTTCTCCTCATCGCTCAGCTGTTCTATCTTTTTTGTCCATGGTTTAAAATCAGATGCATTCATTGTTGTAATTATAAGCATGAAAAATATAAAAATTTTCACACACTACTCCTTATTTTACTTATTTAACACAATTATAGGGGGTAAAGTTATATTAAAAAATAGTCTATTTTAACTATATTGATTTATAAAGTTAGTTTTATGAAAACGAAATATTCATAAAGATATAATCATAAACTTAAATTTTAGGAGAAGAGATGAACAGAAAAAAGATATATAATCCTGAATCAAATGAAAGTGCAAATGATAGAAGAATATTCGGCGGCAATCCAACCGGCATATTTGAACTAAACGATATCAAGTACCAGTGGGCATACAATCTTTGGGAGATGATGTTAAACAATACATGGTTCCCAAAAGAGGTTGATATGACGCGTGACGTTAGCGACTATAAGCAGATAACCGATGTGGAAAAAGCTGCTTACGATAAAGCTCTTTCACAACTCATTTTTATGGATTCTCTTCAAACAAACAATATTATGGACAATATAAATCCCTATGTAACATCTCCGGAGATAAACCTTATCTTGGTTCGTCAGGCTTATGAAGAGGCGCTTCACTCACAAAGCTACGCCGTAATGGTTGACAGCATCTCTGTAAACTCCAAAGAGATATATGATCTTTGGCGCCGCGATATGATGCTAAAGAGCAAGAATGACGCAATAGCTGCAGTTTATGATGAGCTCTCAAAAAATCCGACAGAACACAACTTTGTAAAAGCGTGTTTTGCGAACCAGATCTTAGAAGGGATCTATTTCTACAGCGGTTTTGCATACATCTATACGCTTGCAAGAAGCGGAAAGATGCTTGGTTCCGCACAGATGATAAGATTTATCCAAAGAGATGAAGTGACTCACCTTGTCCTTTTTCAAAACCTTATAAATTCACTTAGAAAAGAGAGACCTGATCTTTTTACAGAGCAGTTAAAAAGCGAAGTAGTAGAGATGTTTAAAGAGGCGGTCAGACTCGAATCCGACTGGGGAAAATATATTACCGGCGGACAGGTACTGGGTCTAACAGACGCGATCATAGAGCAGTACATCAAGTATTTGGCGGATGACAGACTCTCAAGCGTAGGATTTCCAAAACTTTACAATGTCTCAAATCCTATAAAATGGGTTGATGACTTCTCAAAGTTCAATGACCAGAAGACAAACTTTTTTGAGGGAACGGTCGCCAACTACTCAAAAGGAAGCTTAAGCTTTGACGACGACTTCTAAGCAGAGCGGGTATAAGCTCTGCTCGCTTCTTTTTGAAACCACAAAAAACTACGAAGCCAATCTGCAAAAACTTTTAGATCTGGTAAACGAAAGAGAAAATAGATCCCTTATTGTCGCTCCTGAAGTCTGTTTAACGGGCTTTGACTACGAAAATTACGATGAAGCGGTAGAGTTTTCACACAGAGCAGACGCAGAGCTTAAAAAAGCGTCGGAGGATAAGATAATAATCCTTACAATGCTAGAGAGAAGAGACAAAGAGATCTTTAACTTTGCCAAGATATTTCATAACGGCGAAATAGTCTATGAGAGAGCAAAGGTCAAGCTGTTTCGTTTTGGAGATGAGCATAAATATATGTCGGAGGGAAGTGCAGATGAGATCAATATCATTGAGATCGAGGGTATAAAGATAGGCATCCTGATCTGCTTTGAGCTACGTTTTAAAGAGCTTTGGCAGAAGCTTGAGGGGTGTGACGTTATAGCGGCTCCTTCATGGTGGGGAGTTTTAAGAACAGAGCATTTTAAGATCATAACTCAGGCACTGGCTGTTATAAACCAGTGTTATGTGGTGGCAAGCGATTCGTTAAACGACGAATGTACCAAAATGAGCGGCATAATAACTCCTCAGGGTGAAGATGAGAGAAATGAGAATAGGGCTTGCTTAGAGCTGAAGTACAATAAAAACGAGATAATTAAGATGAGAAGATATATGGATGTCGGCATTGGATAGAATAACAGCAACAAAGACCGCAAAACTGGCCGAGGAGTGCCACAAGAAGTTCTCTCTGAGCGAGAGTGTAAAGAGTGCCATTGCAAAAACCAACAGAGAGGAGTTCGTTCCGGCAGGATTTAGACACAATGCCTACAAACTTGATGCTCTGCCGATGGGCTCTGCACAGTGGATAAGCTCCCCTTTGACGGTTGCGAAGATGACTGAGTATTTAGAGCCAAAAGGTGCGGACAGAGTTCTTGAGATAGGGTGCGGAAGCGGTTATCAAGCGGCAGTTTTGTCGCATCTTTTCCGCGGTGTTTTTACGATCGAGAGAATAGAGCCGCTTATACTTGAGGCAAAATCACGTTTTAGAAAACTGGGCATTGGCAATATCCATACACGTCTGGATGATGGACAAAACGGCTGGGCTCAGTATGCTCCCTATGACAGAATCCTTTTCTCGGCAACCGCAAAAGAGATACCGCAAAAGCTTTTTGAGCAGCTAGGTGAGGGAGGAGTTCTGATCGCTCCTATGCAGGTCGGCTCAAAGCAGATAATAACACGTTTTAAAAAGAGTGGAGGTTCTCTGAAAAAAGAGGAGCTCGAAGAGTGTGATTTTGTTCCGATTTTAGACGGAGTTCAGAAGTGACTCTAAGCTTATTGTTGTAAAATAATACGAATACAAAGCAGGATAGACTATGGAAGAGATGTACGGTATCAAATACTCAAAGCCCGAAGTTGTTTTAATGCAAGAGACAGGAATAGGTGTGGCTGAAGCTGCGGCTAGAACCTGTTACGACTCATTTGCAAAAAGTGAAAATGAGGCGATAAAATATATTGAGACTCATATGCCCGATGATGCTACCTGTTCTAAAATAAACGAGATAGAGGAGTCAAATCTGCTCCATGATCTGGCTTGGACGCATTTTCATCACTCTATTTTAGAGCATGCAAATCTCAGCTTTCTTGTAAGAGGAACAAGCAGAGGCGTACTTCAGGAGCATGCACGCCACCGCATACAGGCCATAAGTGTAAGAAGTACGCGTTATACTATGAGCTCTGTTATAAATGCTTTTGTCGCTTCGCAGACGGCAGAAGAGAGGGAGTTCTTTATAGAAAAAGTTTTGAGCTTCGATATGTTAGTAACTTGCGATGAAGAGTACAACAGAATCGAGATAGGCGCAATTTACGATAAGCTAAAGTATCAATCAAAAACTCTAGAGAACTTTAACGAGATTGCCGTAGCAAAAAGCTCACTGCCGCTTTTAGAAGAGTTTGCGGGAGATGCAAAAGCGCTTTACGGGGCACTGGAATCGGGAAAAAAGAAGCGCAATGTCGGAGATGCTTTTAAGCATATCATAACCGACAACGTAAAGGTCGATATGGTGGTAACGTTTAATCTTCGCAGTCTGAAAAACTATCTTACACTAAGAGACAGCGGAGCGGCATATTTTCAGATAAGATGGCTGGCTCAGGAGATGATGAGAAAGACACCGTCAAAATATTTAGATCTAATAATTAAAAAAGGTTGAGTTCATGTGGAAATATATTTTAGTAGCGAGTTTTCTCTTTAGCGGATGTTCATATTTTGAGTTTAACGCTGCAATGTGTGAAAATATCGGACCAAACGATGACCCTCAAAAGATTGAGGAGTGTAGAAACTATAATGAGGAAGAGGCGCAAAAAGCTTTTGACAATACAAAATCAAAACCTGCAAGCGATGAAGATATATTAGAGTTTAAAAAGTAAGATAGGAGAGAATATGAGTATAGAAAAAGAGTTAGAAAACAGAAGCGGTGGCGTATGTGAACTTTGCGGAAGCAGTGATGGGCTTAGTGTTTTAGAAGTAGCACCTTCGGACGGAAGTGCCCAGCAGTCGATATATGTGTGCACAACGTGTAAAGAGCAGATACAAAACCCTCAAAAGATGGATGAGACCCACTTTAACTGCCTAAATGACAGTATGTGGAGTGAAGTTCCTGCAGTTGCAGTTATGTCATACAGACTCCTAAAAGCTCTTGGAAGAGAAGATCTTGTTGATATGATGTATATGGAAGATGATGTCAAAAGCTGGGCCGAAGCAGGTTTAAGCAGTGCATCTGAGAATGTTGTCGTAAGAGACTCAAACGGAGTTGTTTTAAATGCGGGCGACAGCGTTGTTATCATTAAGGATCTAGATGTCAAAGGTGCAGGCTTTACTGCAAAGAGAGGCACTACGGTCAGAAATATAACGATCCCTCAGGATGTTGCAGACCACATAGAAGGTCGTGTGAACGGAACAAAAATCTACTTAAAAACAGAGTTTTTGAAAAAAGCGTAATCTGCTCTGTGGCGGTTGGCTTTATATAAAAGGCATATATGAACTCTTTAAAATCAGTAGCCCTAAATATATCGATACCGTTTTTTATATCTTTAATATTCGCATTTATCGCATACTACGGAGCCAAGATACCTGAGATAATCTTTGATCTGGTTCCATACCTTTTTTATGCCATAAGCGCACTTATTTTATGGGTTTCGTGGCACTTTAACCGCAATAGGTTTATATTTATCATCATACCTCTGTTGCTCATAAGTCTCGGATTTGAGTATCTGAGTGCAAAAAAAGCGACAGCTCTTTTTTTATACGCCTCTTTGCTCTATCCTCTTCATCTTCTTATATTTTTATCTCTGAGGGAGAGAGGGCTTTTTTCGATCTGGGGTATCTTAAAGATAGTCTTCTTTTTGCTTGAGATAGGAGTTGTAGCGTATTTTGTGGCTTATCCAGACGATAATCTAACAGCTCTGTTAAAGAGTAAGCTCTTTGCCGCTTCTTTTTATCCGCTGCAGGATATCTCTGTTGCGGCAGGAATCTTTGTACTCTTTATAATGAGCGTGCTTTTGCTCTTTAACAGGTATCTGATCTACAACGGTTCATTTTTTATAATTACCGTTACCTTTTATGCAGGTTTTTACTTTATAAAAACAGCTCATGCTTATGAGCTCTCAATGCTCTCTATCGGTATAATAATCTTTATTTTGCTTATACGAGAGTCCTACCGCTTGGCCTTTTACGATGAGCTGACATCTCTTCCGGGGAGAAGAGCGCTTGTTGAAGATATGGCAAAACTGGGGATGAAGTACTCGCTTGCTATGATAGATATTGATCATTTCAAGAAGTTTAACGACACGTACGGACACGATACGGGTGATGAGGTCTTAAAGATGGTCGCTTCAAGGCTTGCGAACGTGGGCGGAGGCGGAAAAGCTTACAGATACGGAGGAGAAGAGTTTGTTCTTCTCTTTCCTTCAAAAGATGTAGATGAGTCATACACTCATACAGATATTTTAAGAGATACGATCGCAAAGAGCCCTTTTACAATTAGAAACAAGAAGAGCTCTAAAACGATATATATAAACATCTCATCGGGAATCGTGCAAAAAAGCTCAAAAGACAGAGATCCGTTTGCAGTTATGAAAAGAGCCGACAATGCCTTGTACAAGGCAAAGAAAGCGGGAAGAAACCAAGTTATAAAAGAGGTATAAGATGGAAGCAAACTATAGATTTTACGAGATAGACAAAGATTTTAGAAATCCGTATGCAAGGGATAGAGACAGGGTTATTCACTCGGGGAGTTTTAGAAAACTGGAGTATAAGACACAGGTTTTTTTAAATCAGGAGGGGGACTTTTTCCGTACGCGTCTGACCCACTCCATCGAGGTCTCCCAAATTGCACGCTCTATAACTTCACACTTGGGGCTAAACGAGTCGCTTGCCGAAGCGATCGCTCTTTCACACGATCTGGGACATACCCCATTTGGTCATATCGGCGGAGATACACTTGATGAGTGCTTGAAGGATGATGGATTTGTTAACGGCTTTGAGCACAATTTTCAAAGCTTCAGGGTTGTATCATCGCTTGAGAAGAGATATAACGGATTTAATGGCTTAAATCTTACATTCGCGACTCTGGAGGGGATCCTTAAGCACTCATACCCGTATAAAAAAAGCTTTCTTCCTCCTATCATAGATGAGCAGTTCAATTTAGATACCCATCCGAGCATAGAGGCGATGATAGTTGACCGTGCAGATGAGATAGCCTATATTACTCATGATATAGATGACGGTGTGAATTCTGGTTTGATCAGTTTTGATGACCTGCAAGAGAGTGAGTTGATAATAGAGATACTTGATAAGGTAAAAAAAGAGGGTGTGCTGCAGCGTGATGATGAGATGTTTAGGTACCGCTTCGTCTCACACCTTATAAACCACCTTGTCTACTCGCTAATAGAGTACTCAAAAGATAGGGTCGATAACTCTGAGATAATGTGTGCAAAGATAGATAGCAAAACAGAGCTCCCTATCGGTTTTGAGCCAAAGTTAGAGACAGAGATAAAAAAACTCAAAAAAATACTATTCTCAAAACTCTATCAGCACAAAGATATAATGGTAAAGATGTTTGCAGGAAAACAGGCAATACGTGGTCTATACAGCGGCTTAAACGAAGAGCCTAAGATGTTGCCGACGTTTTATCGTACTCAGTTATCAAGCAGAAATAAACACAGAGTTATAGCCGACTATATAGCTTCAATGAGCGATAGACACGCGTTGTCGTTTTATAATGAGATGTACGGGAAATTGTAGTTTGAATAAGATTGAAAAAATATAAGCCCGAAGGCTTATACTATAGGCGTGATTCGTAACGTCTCATCATATAAAGACGTTTAAGCATTTTCTTACGAGATGCTATTTTGAACTTCTTACGCTTTTCAGTTTCCGTTTCATGGAAACGGCGAGCACGAGCTTCTGTAACGATTAAGTTACGGTCGGTCTGCTTCTTGAAACGGCGGTAAGATGCATCAAAATTATCATCACTGCGTAGTACGATACCTGGCATATCACATCACCTACTTTCTTTAAAATTTGGAGTCGAATTGTAGCATAAATATCTTCAACTAAGATTTTATTTGGCAAAAGCATCGATTTTTTTTAAAATTGATACAAGTCAATGAGTCAAATTTCTAAATCAGATAAAATTCATCCGATTTAAGAATTAAGAGCGTAATGCGTTCTTTCCAGAGGAAGCTGAATGAATTATATTCATTTTAGTCGTTTGTAGCGTTGGGTGTCCACCAAGCTTAGAGTGTTGCTTATCGCAATGCCGAAGTCAAATACTCAGATTGATGTACCGGATCATGAGAGTAGAGATATTTACCGATATCTCAAATTTTATTTCTCCTTCTAAAATAGGTCTTACCATGACCTGTTTTAGTGACCTTTATATATATTTTCCAAACTCTCTTTAACTAACAATTCTGTATAATTTTCTTATGATTGCACAAGACTCCATTGAAGCCCTAAAAGCACGCCTTGACATTGTTGATGTAGTAGGTTCATACGTAGAACTTAGAAAAGCGGGTGCTAATTATAAGGCTCCGTGCCCTTTTCATGATGAAAAGACAGCTTCGTTCGTGGTAAGTCCCGCAAAGCAGATATATCACTGTTTTGGATGCGGTGCCGGCGGTGATGGCATCAAGTTTGTTATGGAGTATGAAAAGCTGAGTTATCCGGAAGCTTTGGAGAAACTCGCCTCTTCATACAACTTCTCTCTCTCATACAGTGAGGGCAAAAGAGACAGACCTCGTTCACAGTTTATGGAGAAGATAAGCAGCTGGTACCAATATCTGCTTACAAATAACCAAACTGCACTCTCATACTTAAAAGAGCGCGGCATCTATGACAGCAGTATAGAGAAGTTCTCTATAGGCTACGCACCCGATTCAAACAGCACTATAAACTATATAAAATCTCAATTTTTAAATATGGGTGAAGCCATTGAGATGGGTGTTGTGGGGAGCGACGGGGCAAAGAGCTATGCAAGGTTTATTGAGCGCATCATCTTTCCTATACACTCTGCAAACGGGACCATAGTAGGTTTTGGAGGCAGAACCATAACAGGGCATCAGGCAAAGTATGTAAACTCTCCCGAAACTCCATACTTTAACAAATCACGTCTTCTCTACGCCTATCATCTTGCGAAGCAGAGCATACATAAAACAAAACAGATCATCATAACAGAGGGGTATCTTGATGTTATTATGCTGCATCAGGCGGGATTTGACAATGCCGTTGCAACGCTGGGTACGGCACTAACAGCTGAGCATCTTCCGCTTTTAAGAAAGGGTGAACCCGATATCGTAATGGCGTATGACGGTGATAAAGCCGGCCGCGCAGCTGCTCTTAAAGCGTCAAAACTACTGAGTGCAGGTGGTTTTAGCGGAGGGGTTATTATATTTGGCGAGGGCATCGACCCTGCGGACATGGTAAAAAAAGGTGCTCTTGAGGAGCTCTCGGAGATGTTTAGAACTCCTCAGCCATTTATCGAGTTTGTACTAGATGAGATAATATCTCTTTACAATCTTCGTGACCCAAAATCCAAAGAGCTCTGTATGCAAGAGGCGGTAGGTTATCTTAAAACGCTATCTGCCATGCTTCAAGACAGATATAAAACATATTTGGCGCAAAGACTCGGCATAAACCCCTCTTTTGTAAAACTGACTAACCAGACTAACACTAACTATAACAAACCTCTGGATGATAGAAGCCGCCATAAAGATATGTGGGAGCTCACGCTTATAAAAACCGTTTTGGAACATCCAGAATTTGTAGATCAGATACTCGATGTACTGGATCCGTCGCTTCTGCAGTTTCACTCATATGAGTTTGCTCTCTCGCTTAGAGGAAAATTTGACGATCCCTCTTTGATGGCGATCTCTGTGGATGAACAGATAAAACCTCTTAGGGATGAGGAGGCTCTCAAAGCGGAGCTGATCGCATTTTTAACAAAACATTATGAGAGGGAGTATAAGAAGGTAAATATGCAAAAAGATATCTCTTTTGAACAAAAGGCTTTTTTTATACGTAAGTACAGAGGGATAATCTCGCAGCTTAAAAGAGGCGAGCTCGTAGCCTTTAAGAGCTAGGCTCTTCGCTCTTTTTCTCTTTGCGCTCTTTGATCGGTATTACTCTTCCGACATTTTTAGGAGCAGGGGCATCTTTTGGTTTTCCGTCAAAACGGTGATTTCTCTCTCCGCTTTTGCCGGAAAATTTCGCCTTTCCGCTCTCATCTTTGCCTAAGAATTTATTTGGTTTTTTATCAGACTTTGCGAATTTATTGAACTTCTTATCTTTGTTCTCTTCATCTCTTTTAGGTTTGTCATACTTTGGTTTGTCAAATGCTTTGCGCTCAGGTTTTTCACCCTCTTTTTTTGCTCTCTCATATTTTGGTTTGTCGAATTGCTTTTTCTCGTACTTTGGTTTTTCGCCTGCATCCGGATTAAAAGCGTACTCTCTCTTTTGAGCAGGTTTTGGAGCTATTTTCATCTTCTGTTCTTCATACGCAAACCCCTCAACAATCTCCTGTCTTATAACTCTTTTGAGAAGAGTCTCTACGGGATAGAGCTCTTTTTGTTCACTCGCATCAAGCAGTATTACCGCACCCTCTGTAGCTTTTGCCATTCTTGATAGGTATGTCATGGCATCTTGCGGCAGATCGTAACTTATAAGAAGTTCGCATTTTAACTCAGGCATACCTGAGAGTTCATCATCGCTAAGAACTTGAATCTTCTCATTGTTAAGTGCCTCTTTGATAAGATCGCTCTTTTGTGCTGTTGCAACCAAAATATCAAGATCGGCGTTCTGCTCTATTAGCAAGTTAAGAAGCGATAATTTTTTGTCGCTGGGACATGGATGAACTCGGTGTTTGTTATGTTTTAGAGTTATTTGAGTGAATGGCATAAGATGTCCTAGGAGAGGTTTTTAAATTTAGCTTGCATTATATCTCACATTAGCATAAATTATGCTATTATGTATTAATATTAAATTCAGGAATACAATGTCATTTAGCACGTTAGGTTTATCAGCTCCTTTACTAAAAGCTGTCAAAGAACAAGGGTATAGCGAGCCCACACCCATCCAAAAACAAGCAATCCCGGTCATTTTAAGCAAAAAAGATATTTTAGCAGGTGCTCAAACAGGAACCGGTAAGACTGCAGGCTTTACACTCCCTCTGCTTGAACTACTAAGCAGCACAAAACCCGCAAAGCCAAAGCAGAGCATAAGAGCGCTTATTTTAACGCCCACAAGAGAGCTCGCGGCACAGGTCGGCGAGAGCGTCGAGGTTTACGGAAAGTATCTTCCTTTTAAATCTGCAATTATATTCGGTGGAGTAAAAATAAATCCTCAGTTGGTCAAGCTAAAAAAAGGGGTTGACATAGTTATAGCAACTCCCGGGCGACTTTTGGACCATATATCACAAAAGAGCATCGATCTGAGAGATGTTGAGTTTCTTATACTCGATGAAGCGGACAGAATGCTCGATATGGGTTTTATAAACGATATTAAAAAAATATTGGCAATTCTTCCAAAACAGAAGCAGACACTTCTCTTTTCTGCTACCTACTCCGATGAGATCAAAAAACTCTCTGACAAACTGCTAAATTCACCTGTGCTTATAGAGGTCGCGCGTCCAAACAGAGCTTCTGAGATCGTAAAACAGATAGTCTACCCTGTTGACAGGGAGCGCAAGCGCGAGCTTTTGACCCATCTTATAAACGAGGGAAAATGGAAGCAGGTTTTAGTCTTTACCAGAACAAAACATGGAGCAAACCGCCTGAGCACTCAACTTGAAAAAGATGGCATAACCGCTGTTGCCATACATGGTAACAAGAGCCAAAACGCAAGAACAAAAGCGCTCGCTGACTTTAAAGCGGGCGAGGTAAGAGTTTTGGTCGCAACCGATATCGCGGCAAGAGGAATAGACATTGACCAGCTTCCGCATGTCATAAACTATGAGCTGCCAAACGTCTCGGAAGATTATGTACACAGAATAGGGCGAACGGGACGTGCAGGAAATGAGGGAGAAGCGATATCCCTTGTCTGTATAGATGAGCATGAGTATTTGGCAAATATAGAGAAGCTGATAAAAAAAGATATTCAAAAAGTGTGGTTAAAAGATTTTAAACCAGACCCCAGCATTAAAGCGGAGCCGATAAACAGAGGCGGAAACAGAGGTCAGCGAGCTCAAAAACCTTCAGGTAAACCAGAGGGAGGCAAATCGTCTCAAGGCTCATCAAGAGGCTCTTCTGGCAGAAGAAGAGATAAGTAGTGTATAATTCTATAAAATAAACTATTGATTTTAGAAGGAAGAAGATGAAAGCAATCGCACTATTTAGCGGTGGATTAGACTCAACTTTAGCGATGAAACTTATAATAGATCAGGGTATTGAGGTCGTGGCAGTAAATATCAATACCGGTTTTGGAAGTACTAAAGACAGACTTGAACATATGCAAAATATGTGCTCTCAAGTCGGTGCAGAGCTTAAGATAGTAGATATAGAGAGTGAATTTTTACAAGATGTTCTATTTGATCCAAAACATGGGTACGGTAAAAATTTCAACCCGTGCATAGATTGCCATGCAAAGATGTTTACGGTAGCAAAAAGGGTTATGGAAGCGGAGGGAGCTTCATTTTTAATAAGCGGTGAAGTTTTAGGACAGCGTCCTATGAGTCAGAATAAGGATGCGCTTCAAACCGTTTTAAATGAGAGTAATTGTGACGGCCTGCTCCTCCGCCCACTCTCTGCAAAGGCGCTTAACCCTACAATTGCTGAGATAGAGGGATGGGTAGATAGAGAAAAACTTGAAGGCATTACAGGAAGAAGCCGCGACAGACAGCTTGAACTTGTAAAAGAGATAGGGCTTGAAGATTTTGAGAGCCCTGGCGGAGGCTGTCTTTTAACAGATGAGAACTTTGCAAAGAAGATGTTTGATTTTATCAAATATGATGCATTTGAGGTAAAAGATATACCGGTTATGAAGTTTGGACGCCATCTAAGACTTCCTGACGGCGCAAAGCTGGTGGTAGGGAGAAACAAAGATGAGAATGCACATCTGCAAAATATACAGAATGATAAATATTACCACATAAAAACTATCGGTCTGCCGGGTCCGCACTCTCTTCTTAGCAAAAATGCGACTAAAGAAGACAAAGAGCTTGCGGCTAGAATAATTTTAACATACTGCAAAACTCAAGAGAGCAAAACATATACGCTTAGCTCTGATGAAGAGGAGCTAAAGGCTATGCCGTTTGATTCAAGGGATGAGCTAAAGCCATACACGATAATGTAAGGTTTTATATTTTTGGATATACTTTAGGCAAATTTTAAAAGTGGAGCAATATATGGCGGGGATACATTTTGGATTTGACAACTTTAGGCAACTTCTTGATCTTAGCATAGGTCTAGCCGAGAGGCTTGATGAGAACCGTGCTGAGAGTTTTACCCTTTTGTATTGCGATTTCTCATCTGTTGAGGCTTCTGTTATAAAAAGCTCTTTGGAGCATATACTTAGAAACTCTGATGCTATAGTACATAGTGAATCTGATTACTTTTTTCTGCTTCCATACACCGACAAATATGGAGCTAGAATCGTTAAAGATATGTTTGAAGAGTTTTTTGCCAGAGATCTAAACAACTCTATGGTAAGTTATCCCGTAGACGGAGAGAGTTCAAGAACGCTTGTTGAAGAGCTTGCAAACAACATAAGTACCACATACAAAAAAGATCTTAAATGTCTTGGTGACTTTAATCTTTACTAAAACTATACTCTCTGGAGTTTTTATAAAACTCCAGGGCATCTGATATCTTCTGCTCTTTATATACTTTTTTATCGCACACATACCTGCATTTTATTTTACTGTTATTCCCTGCCATAACATTCAGCTCACTTTTTTTTGTCTCATAAGCAGACATATCAAAGCTGTGTCTCTTTGACTCGAAAGGGCTCCCGGCAATTAACAGTAGCGGAAATAGCAAGAATAATAATTTCATAATCCAAAATTATAGCTATATTTTTTTAATATGATCGATATTGGAATAATTTGTGCTATCTCTTTTAAAAATCTATGATTATAAAGGCGGTGCACAAAATGATATTGTTAGATGGCAAAAGTAAAAATAGCTCATCGTCACCCCTTTCTTTAGTTACTCCAAAGAGTGAGAAGGGTATCTCTTTTTCGGATCTTTTAAAGGGAGTCAGTGAAAAAAAAGATGCTAAAGGTGTTCAAAACGGCTCTCTTATTCTCTCTCTAGGCAGTGAAGCAAAAAATGTTAAGCCTCTGCAGGTTGATCTAAAAGCAGAAAGAAGCATAAATCTAAAAGGGAGTGATGATCTAACTCTCCTGCAAGATGATGAAGAGTTATCGGCATTAAACCCAAAACTTCTCTCTTCGCTTACAAAAGAGGAGATGAAGGCACTGAGCATAGAAGCAAAAAACTATCTAAAAGATCAGATCCAAAATAGTGACGGTTATAAAAAAGCTCAGATAAAAGAGCTGCCAAAGACTTTAAGCGGACTGGTAGAGGTTGCTAAAAAGTTTGATATAGATATAAGCAAGATAAGCTTTGAGGAGTTAAAAGGTACGCTAAAAGATAATACAAACCTTAAAGAGGTGCGAAGTGAGATCGTAAAAGAGATCTCGTCTGCTAAAGGTCAAGCTTCGCAAAAAGAGCCGACTCAAGAGACGCTTACAAAAGAGGCGGTATCGCAAGCAAATGAAAACTCTAAAAAAGAGGCTCATAAAGAGGTGCGTCAAGAGATGCCAAAAGAGGCTCTAAAAGAGGTGCTAACTCAAACAAAAGAGACAACAACATCTATAAAAAACACTGACTCTCAAGAGAAAGATGCACAAAGAGCAGCTGCAAATGCACAAGCTTCACAAGAGATAAGTAAAGATGAAAAATTCACACAGGTGCAAAAAGAGATCAAAGAGACACCTCTGTTTAAGGCACAAACTCCGCAGCAGCATGCGACGACAGAGCAGATAGTTCAGGTCAAAGCAAACACTGTGCATAATAAAACGGAAGAAAAAACGCCTAAAACAAAAGCGGACGAGACACTTAAACTCCTTCTTCGGGAAGAGAAGCCGTCTCTAAACACTATGGCGCTAACGGCTGATTTTTCAGTGGCTACAGCCAAAGTAATTGCACCAAATCCTACACAAGATGGTGTGAAAACACTCGAACAGCTTCTCAATAGAGATTTTGCTTCTTTTGAACAGAACACATCATCTGCAAAAACAGAATCACTTACAACGCATAAAGCTGATAGTTTTGAAGTTAAACTAAACGAAGCAAAGCAGATGATCAAGTATCTCTCCAATGATGTGAAAAATGCAATCGATGATTACAAATCGCCCTTTACAAGAGTTAAGATCCAACTAAATCCTGCTCATCTTGGAGAGGTTGATCTAACAGTAGTGCAAAGAGGCAAGAATCTGCATGTAAACATCAGTTCAAATAACGTAGCTGTTAATACTTTGGCAATGAATGCAAATGAGCTAAGAGTGCAGCTAAACAACAGTGGAATAAATAATGCTACATTAAATTTTAGTGACGGGGGGCAAAGTGGCGATACAAATGCAGGTGGACAACATCAGCAGAGACAAAATGAGCAGAGAGCTCATGAAGAGTATAGTTATTTTGAAAACGAAGAGATGCATGAAGAGACACTAAGCTCTTTAGAGATCGTGGTCCCTAGATACATATAAATAAAACCTGCCGCTTTATGCGGCAAGCTTCAGTGCCACAGCGGCTAGCGAAGTAAAAAGGACTTGTTCTTTTTACGGATAATAAATAGGGGAAGGTTCCCTTAAATTTATGAAATAAAATTAAGGAGTTAATTATGGCAATCACATCAACAGGCTTAAATGCTGCTACAAATGCGGAGTATGCTGCTCCGACAACGGTCGAGGACAAGTCGGTTCTAGACAAAGATGACTTTATGACCCTTTTGTTGGTTGAGCTTCAAAATCAAGATCCGACAGAGCCGATGGATAGCGAAAAGATCTTAACTCAAACTTCACAGCTTGCAACGTTAGAAGCTACTGAAAATACAAATAAAGCACTCTCGGATTTGGCTGCATCACTTGGTATTTCACAGCAGTTTAGTACAATATCTGCTATTGGAAAAACAGCCGATACAGGAAGCAACGCAATTGTTTTTGAAGAGGGGAGCGAGACTATTTTTGAGATCTATTTTCCCGATGATATAGAACAGGGAAGCGTTGAGATGCTTGATGTAAACGGAAACATATTAAAGACATTGGATGTCGGCACAAACCCTAAGGGTGTTTACCAGTTTACATGGGACGGAACCGATGCAAACGGCAATACCGTAAACAGTGGAATATATTACGCAACTGCTTCATATAAAAATCCAAATGGCGATGATCTGACTACAAGAATCGGGGCGTATCCTATAGAGTCGGTTAAGTTTGAGGGTAATGAGACCTACTTTAAAGTAGGCTCCAGCTATGTATCTCTCTCAGACGTAGCAGAGATTTACTAAAAAGAGGTACACACAAATGATGAGCCAAGCTTTTTATACGGGAATAAACGGAATTAAAGCGCATCAGTATGGTATTGATGTCATTTCTGATAATTTAGCAAATATAAGTACGGTCGGATTTCGTGGCTATACGACAGAGTTCTCATCGCTTTTTGAAGAGGCTCTAGTTACAGCTTCATCTTTTTCAAATGCAAGCAGCGGTGTAGGGATAGGAACAAAATTAAATGCAGTTGCTATGAATGAGAGCAAAGGTGTTTTACAGCTCAGCGATAGAAGTACGGATCTGGCAATTTTGGGCGATGGCTGGTTTGGTATTCAAGGAGAAGGGAAACCTCTATATACACGTGATGGCGCTTTTACGTTCGATAAAAATAGAGACTTGGTTACAAATGACGGTTACTATGTTTTAGGAACTATGGGAAACAATATAAATAACGGAGTTTTGACACAACAGCTGGCCGAGGTAGAACTTGGGGCTGTAGATGCGCAACAAAAACTTCAGTTTCCAGAAGATCTTCTTTTTCCTGTTCAGCCTACGACAGAGGCGAAATTTTACGGTAATTTGACCGCGCTGGATGAGACAAGAGTTATAAGCTCAGGAATAATCGATGCACAAAACAACAGAAATAACTTAAGGTTAGAGTTTACAAAGAGCATCCCGCAAGTATCTCCTGGTTCACAGTGGGATATAACTGCTACCGTTGAGAATCTAGAAGGCACTAAGATCTACTCTACAAGTAGCGGCGTTGCAAGCTTTGATGCTGCTGGGGCGCTTATCTCCAACACTCTTACATCAATTAATAATAACGGAACAAATGTAGCGATAGATCTTGGAAGCGGATATGACGGTGTTATAGCGATGGGAGACGAATTTAGCGCTTCAAGCTCTGCAAACGGTCTTGAAGCAGGTGATCTTTTGGGTTATGATATAAACAAAAATGGAGAGGTAATAGCAACCTTTTCAAACGGTATGCAGAGTGCAGTCGGAATGGTTGCCGTATACCATTTTCAAAATGACAGAGGACTTGAGCGTGTAAGCGGTTCAAGATTTGCAGAGTCGCAAAATAGTGGCAGAGCAATATTTTTTCAAGATGAAAACGGTAAAAATATTATAGGAACGGATATGACAAACTTTAAGCTCGAGGGCTCAAATGTTGATATGACAGTCGGTCTTACGGAGATTATTATTATGCAGAGATCATACGATGCAAACTCAAAGTCCATAACTACAGCAGACGAGATGCTTCAAAAAGCATTGAGTATGGATGCATAATAAAGTTGGAACATTAAATGCTAATTATTCTTACTAATAAAAATAATTTTGCCTCTTTTGAGGCAGGCGAGAGTGCCGATACGGCTAGCGTGGTCAAGGGTAGTTTTTCTTACTTTGACGTTAACTACTTAATAACAAAGGATTTAAGATGTTAAAATCTCTTTTTGCCGGTGTATCCGGACTACAGTCGCATCAAGTCGCGATGGACGTAGAATCAAACAATATCGCAAACGTAAATACTATAGGTTTTAAATATTCACGTGCAAATTTCTCAGACCTTCTTGCTCAAACCAAGGCGATAGCTACTGCTCCGCAAGGCGCTCTTGGGGGTAAAAACCCGGTACAGGTAGGTCTTGGGGCAAGTGCAAGTTCGGTAACTAAGATTTTTGCACAGGGTTCAGTTCAAAACTCGGATAAAAATACAGACGTTGCCATTCAGGGAGATGGTTTTTTTATAGTCTCTCCAGATGGCGGAAACACTTATAAATATACACGTTCCGGCGACTTTAAGTTTGATGCTGGCGGTAACTTTGTTGATAACAACGGATTTATTGTTCAGGGGTGGTTGAGAGATCCGGTAACAGGGTATGTTGACGCTACAGCGCCTATTACAAATATAAACATACCGCCGGGGCTTACTACTCCTGCTTCTCCTACGCAGAATGTAGTTATTAAAGCAAACCTGAACTCAGGTCCGCGCGTCGATAACTATTCAGCTGCATATAGAGTGGAGAGTTATCCGGCAGGAACGGCAATTCCTTCACCTGCTGCGATTGATGAAAATGGAAACCCTATAGAATCGGGCGATATGGGCGTAATGTTCAACGAATCTGGTGAAGCTTTCAGCCTTCAAGCAGGTCAAGGTATATGGGCATCATTTGTAGATACAACTACGACTGCTTCTGCACCGGTTACCGCCAATACCAATCTAGATATTACATTTGAACTGGATAACGGTACGACAAAGCAGATAACAAGCAATGCTCCAGGTGGAGAGACTCAGGCTCAGACCGCTTCAAGATTTGTCTCAGCCATCAATGCTCAAACATCTGTAACGGGCATTGAAGCTGTTTATGATGCAGGAACGGGAGAGATCACGCTTACAAACAGCAACTCTAACTCAAATGCTTCTCATAATATTAGAATAAGCGCAGTCGGTGGAGCGGATGGAAGTGGTTTTGTCGTGGGAGATTCAGCTACTACGGCTTATAGATACCAGTATGATCCGACAGGCGCTACGACGGCAGAAGGGTTTGACAAAAAATTTAGAACCATAGCCGATCTTCGCGAAGGTTTAGAAAAAGAGGCTAGAGCAACTGCCGGCGACGGCGACCTTGATGGTCTTTTTGAAAACAATATAGAGGTAATCATTAATGAGCAGGGTAAATTTGAACTATCAAATCCAGGCGGTTCCATAGATGGCGATTATGATATAAATCTCTCTATTACGGGTATGAACGCAAACAGTGTTGTCGGTGGCGGAATAAGTGAAAATACTAAGTTTACAAGGAGCATGGAAGCGCTTAATGCAACTCTACCTTCAGGTAGTACTGCAACTGCATTTTCACAAGGTTTTAATGCGGCGACACACTCTGCTAGTATTGATATTTTTGACTCTTTAGGTTCAAAACATACTTTAAGAACAGAGTTTAGAAAAGTTGCCGTTGATCCTTCTACGGGAAGTACTTGGAATATGAAAATAAGTGTTCCGGAACCCGCTACCATAGATACGATAACACCATACAACGAAAAGACAGGTTTTATTAGATTTAACAGCGACGGCTCATTGGCTACTTATAACCCGCCAAACGTCTCGTTTACGGCAAATAACGGTTCTGCTCCAAATCAGCAGGTTGCAATAAGTCTCGGTACATCAAATGCTTTTGACGGTATGACAAGTTTTGACTCTGCTTCATCGACCTCAGGAATAAGCCAAGACGGTTTTACCGGAGGAGATTTAGTAGGTATCAGAATTGATCAGAGCGGTACGCTTGTGGGTTCATTTAGTAACGGACGCTCTTTTGGTTTGGCACAGATCGGTATGGCAAAGTTTACTAATAACGAAGGTCTTACAACTGAGGGCGGAAACGTATTTATTCAGACCGCCAACTCGGGAGACCCTATTATAGGAACGGCTGCAACGGCAGGACGCGGGTTTATGCAAGCAGCTGCATTAGAGGCTTCAAACGTTGACTTATCACGCTCTTTGACGCAGCTTATCATCATCCAAAGAGGGTATCAGGCGAACGGTAAAACGATTACCACTTCAGATACGCTTCTTGAGACACTTATCGGATTAAAACGATAACTTTTAAATCTATTTTGTTATAATTCCTTTAACTCAACAAAGTAGTTTTAACTCTCTTGCTATACTTAACTTAGGCTTCACCTTGGGTGCCCCAAAATCAAAGATTTTGACCCTAAGGTTGCAGAATCGTTCGTATAGCATGTAGTTAAAATATTTACAAGGAATTATTATGCGTTTCTCCGCTCCTCTAAAATCAAACTCAAAAAAAATTATGCTTCTAGGCTCAGGCGAACTCGGCAAGGAAGTTGCTATTGAAGCTCAAAGACTCGGTCTTGAAGTCATAGCAGTCGATAGATATCAAAATGCACCTGCACATCATGTAGCACACAGAAGCTATGTTGTAAATATGCAGGATAAATATGCAGTTTTGGAGATCATCCACCGTGAAAAGCCTGATTATATTCTGCCTGAGATCGAGGCTATAAGTATTGATGCCCTTTTTGCGGCAGAGGATAAAGGTTATAACGTTATTCCAAACGCAAGTGCCGTTAGTAAGACGATGAACAGAAAAAATATCCGTACATTCGCGGCGGAAGTTTTAGGTTTAAAAACAGGTCCTTATGAGTTTGTCACAACAAAAGAGGGTTTAAAAGATGCGGCCGAGCGTCTTGGTTTTCCTTGTGTTATTAAGCCTGTTATGAGCTCTTCGGGACATGGGCAGAGTGTAGCTAAAAGTGCAGAGGATATCGATGCTTCATGGGAGATAGCAAAAGAGGCGCGCGGTGATGCAAGCGAGCTTATTGTAGAGGCTTTTATAGATTTTGATTATGAGATAACGATGCTAACTGCAAGAAACGGCAGCGAGACCGTTTTTTGCGAGCCGATAGGGCATGAGCAAAAAGGCGGCGACTATGTGTTCTCATGGCAGCCTATGCAGATGAGCCCGCTTGCAAAAGAGCGCTCACAGGAGATCGCTAAAAAGATAACTGACGGTCTTGGCGGGCGCGGTCTTTTTGGCGTTGAACTATTCATAAAAGGTGATGAGGTCTACTTTTCCGAAGTATCTCCTCGTCCTCACGATACGGGGATGGTAACGCTTATTACTCAGTCTCAAAGCGAGTTTGCACTTCACCTAAGAGCCGTTCTTGGTCTTCCGCTTGGTTTTACCTTCTACGGTGAAGGGGCAAGTGCCGCATTTAAATCGGAAGTTCACAGTTACGCTCCTGTTATAAGTGTCGATGAGAGCCTCTTTAGTGACAACAGTTTTGTTAGAATTTTTTCTAAACCTGAAGCGCATAAAGGCAGAAGATTGGCGGTCGCACTTGTCTTTGATCAGGCAGATAAAGCACTAGAGAGAGCAAGAGAGCTGATCCAAAACATAAAGGACAGCTAAATGAAGATTGTTATCCTTGATGCGCTTACTTTTGGCGACACATCTCTTGGCGGATTTTTCAAGCTTGGAGATGTCGATGTTTTTCAGACAACTTCGCCCCAGCAGACACAGGAGCGTATAACCCATGCGGATGTTATAGTTACTAACAAGGTTGTTATAACATCTGAGCACATCTCAAACTCTCCCGCTCTAAAACTTATCTGTGTTGCCGCAACTGGGATGAACAATGTGGACATTGATGCCGCAAAAAAGAGAGGCATTGAGGTAAAGAACGTCTCAGGATACTCAACCGATTCCGTTATTCAGCACACTTTTTCTATGCTATTTTACCTTGTTGGACACCCCAGATATTATGATGAGTATGTAAAAGATGGCTCTTACGCAAAAAGCCAAATCTTTACAGATGTCTCACAACCGTTTTTTGAGATCAAGGGTAAAAGATGGGGAATCATAGGCTTGGGTGAGATCGGACGCGGCGTTGCAAGGGTGGCAGAGGCGTTCGGCGCAGATGTCTGTTACTTCTCCACAAGCGGCAAGAACTCAAATGCAGAGTACAAGCAAGTTGAACTTGAAGAGCTTTTAAAAAGATCTCATATTATCTCCATACATGCACCGCTAAATGATAAAACAGCGAATCTTTTAGGTTATGAACAGTTGTTAATGTGCAGAGAAGAAGCTGTGGTTCTAAATCTTGGACGTGGCGGTATCATCGATGAGGCGGCAGTTGCGAGAGTAGTTGATGAGAAAAATATCTCTTTTGGTCTAGATGTTCTTAGTCGTGAGCCGATGGAAGAGAGCCATCCGCTCTTAAGCGTAAAAAACAGAGACAACCTCTACATAACACCGCATATTGCATGGACAAGCGTTGAAGCGAGACAGAAGCTTATAGCGGGCGTTATAGAAAATATCAAATCATCAATAAGCAGATAACATAGCGGAGCTTACTCTTTTTCTATCCGCTTTCTTAGCGGCTACTATATTCCCTTTTAGTTCTGAGGTTGCTTTTGTCGCAGCTCTCTCAAGTGGTATGCCTGAGTTAAACGCACTCCTTTTTGCCTCAAGCGGAAATATTCTTGCAATCATTGTGAACTACTTTTTGGGCTACCTGCTTTACGAGAAGAGTAAAACAAAGCTTTTGGCATCCAAAACGGGTGCAAAAGCCTACGGTTACGGACATAAATACGGCTACTATGCACTTCTTCTCTCATGGCTTCCTGTTATCGGCGATCCTCTCACACTTGTTGCCGGTGTCGCCAGGCTAAGGTTTATTTGGTTTGTTTTAATTGCAGGAAGTTTGAGGATAGCAAGGTACTACTTTTTGACTCTTGTGGTATAATCTACTACATTCAAAAATTCGGAATTTGATGAAATATATATTTACTCTTATGCTAATTGTTGCTTCTCTTTGTGCCGCTGCAAAACCTATGCAGAAGGTATCTCTGCAACTTCAATGGCTTGACCAGTTTCAGTTTGCGGGATACTATATGGCAAAAGAGAAGGGTTTTTACGCAGATGCCGGCTTTGATGTAGAGATAAAAAAGTTTACTAATGAAACAGATGTAATAGGTGATGTTTTAAGCGGAAAAACAACATACGGCATAGGGCGTTCAAGCCTAATCTGGAGCTATGCAAGAGGAGAAGAGATCTCTCTTCTGAGCGCAATATTTCAATCCTCACCCCTCACACTCATAGCACTGAAAACCTTAAATATAGAGAATATAAAAGATTTTAGCGGCAAAAAGATCATGATAACAGAGGATGCTGTTGAGACAGCATCTGTCCATGCTATGATAAAGTCTTCAAAAATAGATGAGGGGAGTATTGAGTTTACAAGACATACTTTTGATCTTGAAGATCTTATTGATGGAAAAGTAGATATCTACACAGGCTACATCTCAAACGAGCCTTTTGTGCTGCAAGAAAAAGGTATAAAATATAAGCTTTTCTCTCCAAGGGAGAGAGGTTTTGATTTTTACAGCGATATACTTTTTACTTCACAAGAGAATGTGCGTAAAAATCCCCAGAGTGTCAACAGTTTTAACAATGCATCCATAAAAGGGTGGGAGTATGCCTTTAGAAATATAGACGAGACAGTTGAGCTTATTTATAAAAAGCATAACCCAGCAAAAAAGACAAGAGCCGCTCTGATATTTGAAGCATTTGAGTTGAAAAAATTAGCATATGTAAAAGATATTCCATTTGGAAGTGTCAGAAAGAGCAAGATAGAGAGAATACTAGATATATACAGAGTTATGGGGTTTGTAGAGTCTGATGTAGATGTAAATGAGCTTATATTTAGCAATAGAGATGCATTTTTAACAAAAGAGGAGAAGGAGTATCTTATAAACAAGCAAGAGGTAAAGGTCTGCGCCATATCATCAATGCTCCCTCTTAGTGACCTTGAACATGATGAGTTCATAGGTGTCGCTGCTGATATTTTAAAGCTTACAAAAGAGAATATAAACTTAGAATACAGCTTTGTGCAAAACAGCGGTTGGGAAGACGCTATGCGAAAGATATCGAACAAAGAGTGCGATATTTTGCCTATGTCCGTTCCAAATAGAGGATATAAAGATATAAGATACACCACTGTTTATCACAATGAACCGCTTGTTATCGTAACTAGAAAATCTCAAAATTACATAGTTGATGTAGACAGCACTATAGATAAAGAGTTTGTCGTGGCAAAAGAAAATCCTTTTATAGAGGATCTAAAAAAGAAGCATCCGTGGATAAAACTAAACTATGTAGATTCATTGAAGGATGGTTTTAGAGCCGTCGAGAGAGGAGAGTATTACGGCTATATTGATACTCTTATAAGTACTGCTTACGCTTTTAAGAACACCTCCAACGGACATCTAAAAATATCCGGTCAGTTTGACGATAAGATCGGCATCTCTTTTGGGGTAAGAGACGATGATATTGCTCTTTTTAATATCTATGAAAAACTCTCAAGAAATCTCAAGCATCCCGATGTTCACAATTTTTTTAACAACTGGGTATCAGTGAACTATGTGAACAATGTAAAGTTCGAGTATTTAAAAGAGATACTCTTTTTGATTTTTGTCACTGTTTTTATATTTTTCTATCGTCAGCATATTCTCAAGAAGAAAAACAGTGAGCTAGAGGAGTTAAAGGACAAACTGCTTGAGCTCAACCAAACGCTGGAGCTTAAGATATCTGATGCGGTAAACGAGATGCAGAAAAAAGATACCTATATGCTTCATAAATCGCGTTTGGCACAGATCGGAGAGATCGTAAGTATGATCGCTCACCAGTGGAAACAGCCCCTTAGTACAATATCGGCTCTTAATATATCTATGATCATGGCAATAGAGCTTGAACAGTATGATCTCTCTGATGAAAAGCAGAGAAAAGAGTTTTTGGATTTCTTGGATAAAAAGCTCAAAAAAATTGAGTTCTATACAAATAATATGGGGCAGATCATAACCGATTTTAGTGATTTTTACAGACCAAACAAACATCAGGAAGAGTGTACTTTAAACGACCCTGTTTTTCAGGTCTACTGGCTGTTGGAGGGTAGTTTGGCATCCGAAAATATTGACCTCTCCTTAGAACTCGGTTCTACAAGCAGAGTCAAGCTTTTTAAAAATGAGTTTGTTCAGGTCTTGGTAAATATTATAAACAATGCAAGAGAGCAGTTTAATGAAAAAGAGATAAAGGATGCTCAGATATCTATAAAAAGTTACGACAGAGACGGTGTTGCGGTTATGGAGATAAGTGATAACGCAGGAGGGATAGACGAAGAGATAATAGATAAGGTATTTGACCCATACTTCTCTACAAAGTTCGACAAAAACGGCACTGGATTGGGTCTGCATATGTCAAAAAATATCATCAAGCAGCACAAGGACGGAAAGCTCTATGTCGAGAATATTAAAGACGGGGCAAAATTTACAATCGAAGTAGGTATAAGCGAGGATAGTGATGAAGAGTAGAGTAGTAGTTGTCGGAGCAGGCGGAGCAGGACTTGTCGCCGCTTTAAATGCCCATCAAAACGGTGCAGAGGTAGTTTTAGTGACAAAAGAGTATCCGACAAGGAGTCAGACCTGTATGGCTCAGGGAGGGATAAATGCTGTTTTGAATGAAACAGACGGCGACAGCGTGGAGCTACACATTCAAAATACGCTCAAGTCTGCAAATGCTCTTGCAGACGAGAGTGCAGTTAGCTATATGTGCCAAGAAGCACCAAAGGCTGTTGCATGGCTTGATAGCATAGGTGTCCCTTTTAGCAGAACGCCAAACTCCAAAATAGCCCAGAGAAAGCTCGGCGGCGCTTACGGGGCTCGTGCCTGTTACGCTCAGGATTATACGGGTCTGAAGATTCTTCACACGCTTTATGACAGATGTCTGGCTGAGGGAATTGAGATACTCAATGAGAGGTATTTGCTTGAACTTCTTACCGAACCTGAACAGAGCGGTAAAAAATATATACGCGGCGTAAGTCTGCTTAACAAAAGAAGCGGCGAGGTTGAGATATTGGAGGCTTCAAGCGTCATTTTGGCAACGGGAGGATATAGCAGGGTCTATAACACCTACTCGACAAACTCGCTATCTTCAACAGGTGATGGAATTGCCGCAGCACTGCGCGCGGGGGCAAGAGTGAGCGATATGGAGTTTGTGCAGTTTCATCCAACAGCACTTAAAGGCTCATCAATTCTTATCTCCGAGAGTGCCAGAGGTGCGGGCGGACATCTTTTAAACTCTAAGGGTGAGAGGTTTGTGGATGAACTTCTGCCGCGCGATGAGGTCTCAAAAGCGATCCATGATGAGATTGCAAAGGGTGAGAATATTTATCTTGACATCCGTCATTTGGGCGTAGAGTTTATAGAAAAAGAGCTTCCTCAAGAGGCAAAACTCGCAAAACTTTATGAAAATGTGGACCCTGCAGATGATCTTATCCCGATAAAACCCGCAGCGCACTACACTATGGGAGGCATAGAGGTTGATTCTAACTCTTCAACATCAATTGAGGGACTCTTTGCAGCGGGAGAGTGTGCAAACCATAGAGTTCACGGAGCGAACAGACTTGGCGGAAACTCTCTGTTGGAGATTGTGGTCTTTGGCAAAGAGGCAGGGATAAACGCTGCCAAATATGCAAAAAATGCCACTAAAGATGAAGCTATTTTAGAAGCAAAAGAGTTATCTGAGAATGAGATCGCAGAGATAAAGAGATATGCAAATGAGATAAGCTTTTATGAGAAACAAGCAATTTTGGGTGAGATTTTTTATAAAAATGTAGGAATAAAGAGAGACAAAGGGGCACTGCAAGAGGCTTTAAAAGAGGTGCAAGAGATGAAAAGCTCTCTGCCGAAGATGGGTGTTAGCGATAAAACAAAAGAGTATAACACCAATCTTATAGAGTTTTTGGAGTTTAAAAATATGCTCACGGTTGCAGAGACGATCCTGCTTAGTGCCATTAGCAGGCAGGAGAGCAGAGGTGCGCACTTTAGAGTAGATTTTCCTGCTACAGATAAAAAATTTAGAGCGCATACGATCGTAGATGCGGAGGGGGTAGTGAGCTATGAAAATTAATATTCAAAGAGAGAGCGTTGTAACTTATGAGGTAAATATGGAGGGCGCGACGCTTTTAGAGGTGCTAAATGAGATCAAAAGAGCACAAGACCCATCCCTTGCTTATAGCAGCGGTTGCAGAAGCGGAGTTTGCGGAAGCTGCGCAGTGAGAGTGAACGGACGCGAGGTTTTGGCGTGTTCACATAATGCAAAAGACGGCGACTTGGTAGAGCCGCTTCGCAACACTCCCATTCTTCGTGATCTCGTCGTTGATATGGAGAAGGCTTACTCTTTTAATGCGAAGGCAAAAGCGTGGCAGAGTTCATTAGCTGATAATATAGAGCTCTCGGAGGAGAATCAGCAAATAAACGAACTTCAAAGCGACTGTATATTGTGTGCTTCTTGTTATAGCGCTTGTCCTGTATATGCGGTAAACGAAGAGTTTTTAGGACCGTTCTCACTAACAAGAGTTTGGCGCTATGTTAGCGATAAAAGGGAGTCAGATCCAAAAGAGAAGATAGACGTGGCGCAGACAAACGGTGTCTGGGACTGTACTCTGTGTAATGAGTGCACGCTTGTCTGCCCGCAGGGAATCTCAAGCAAGGCAGATATTGAAAAACTAAGGTCAAAAAGCTCTATGTTCGGCTATATGGACCCAAGTTTTAGCAATTTTGGCGGCGGCTTTAATGACGGCAGCCCTGTTTTTTAAAACAGCTAACACACTTTAAAATATGTTATAATCTGCAATAATTGTTATAAATATAAATAAAAAGAACTAGTTCTTTGAGTTTTACGCTGAGTACTAGGTGCCCCTTGAGGGTAAAACCAAGCGTTAGCATAGGTGTCGGAATTACTTCCGATACCGTGATGAATAGATAAAGAGTTACTTCATTTTATGAAATAAAATTAAGGAATAGAGATGGCAAAAGAACACTCGTTTGATATTAGCGCAAAGATCGATATGCAGAACTTTAAAAATGCTATAAATCTTGTGGACAAAGAGGTTGCAAACCGTTACGACTTTAAGGGAACGGCTTATGAGATCAACTACAGGGAGAAGGATAAGCTTCTGGTACTTGTTGCCTCAAGCGATAACAAACTCGATGCACTCAAAGATATTGTTATAGCTAAGCTTTTAAAACAAAACCTCTCCTCAAAAGTTCTTGAAGAGCTAAAGACGGAAGACTCAAGCGGCAACAACAGAAAAGTGACATTTAAAATAGTTGACTACATTGAGTCAAAAGAGGCTAAAAAAATCGCAGCAGAGATAAAAAATCTCAAACTAAAGGTCACTGCCCAGATAGAGGGCGATTCAATAAGAGTCAAGGGGGCTAAGCTGGACGATTTGCAAAAAGTTATTGCAACTATCCGTTCTATGGAGTGGGAAGCTCCGCTTGTCTTTGAAAATATGAGATAGGGGAGTGTTTTATGATTAAACTAACTATTTCAGATGCCGCCGAGAAACTTGGAGTCTCCAAAGAGGCGATCCATAACCGCATTAGAAGAGGCTCACTTGAGAGTGTTATGGAAGATGGGGTAAAGTTCGTTTTGATTAGCAAAGATAAAAGCTCAAATGCTCAGCCTCTAAGAACTGCTGCCAGAAAAACAGCACCGCAATCAGATGAGAGATACTATAAGTTTTTAGAAGAGCAGAATGCAAAACTTCAGCAAAAAGTTGAGACCCTGCAGGGTGAGACAAGAACTCTAAGAGACCAAAAAGAGCAGATGCTTATAGAAGAGAGAAGAAAGATCGAGCAGATATATAAAGATAAAGATGAGCAGTTAAAAGGCATCATAAACGCGATCTCTTCAAAGTTTATCTTAAATGCTCCGCAAGAGCCTCTTGAAGCAGAGATAGAGCACATTCAAAAAGAGGATACGGCAGAGGAGAAGAGGCTTATTCCACTTGGAAAATATCTAAAGAGCAAAAACTTCTCAAAGAAAAAAAGAGCAAAGATAAAAGATGAGTTCAAAGCAAGAGCGCAGAATGATCCAAGGGTTATTGAGATAGACAAAAAGTACTATATTGACCTGCAAAAATATGACTATAGCGATTTTTCACTCTAAAAAAGAGCATCTTTAGAGCTACCCTTAAGGGTTTTGAGGGTAAAATTGCACCTCCTAAATGGACAGCTGGCCGAGTGGTCGAAGGCGCACGCCTGGAACGCGTGTATAGGGCAACCTATCGAGGGTTCGAATCCCTCGCTGTCCACCACATAAAAAGAAATCCTTTTAATCCCATTTAGCCCTATATAAGCCATTAATCAGGGTTTGCAAAATCCTTTTAGTTCCGTTATAATCTCTTAAATACTATTTCATTGTTACCTATTTGTTACCTTTTTAATGAAATACGTGTTACCTTTTTTTGAGGCTCTTTTATGGCAGACACTAAAGATATACAATATGATAAAGATTATCCAACTAAGTATGATGGGGTATATTTCCGCTATTCAAAGAAGAAAAAGTACAATGGAAAACCAGATAAATCTTTTAAAATTCGTTATCGTGTAAACGGTCGCTCAAAAAATGAACGGATAGGATGGCAGTCAGATGGATATAGTGCTGAGTTCGCTAAAAATATAAGAGCAGAAAGGATAGTAGCTATAAGGCATGGAGGAGATCTTCCAAACACTAAAAAGCTAATATTTAAAGAAGCTGCAAAAAGATACCTTGATGATCATAGCTCTAAAAAATCCATAAGAGAAGATAGATACAGATACAATGATCTAAAACATTTAGATGATATGGAAATATCTGATATTACTATAAGCGATTTAAAAAAAGTACATGCAGTTATGAGGGCTCGTGGTGTAAAGCATATAACATATATAAAGGTAGAGGAGTTTTACAACAAAGTTGTAAAGTATGCCAGTGAAATAAATCTTATAAAGCCTCAACCAAGTTTAAAAATCCCAATACCACGTGCTAAAGAAAAGTTGACAGAGATATATACAGATGAGATGTTACAGAATTATTTATCTATTATAGAGCAGTATCCATACAGGATAGTTTCCGATATAGTAGAATTGATTTATTATACGGGAATGCGTAGATCTGAGCCATTAAAAATAAAATGGAGTGATTACAATAAAGAGGAAAAGAGTGTAATAATCAGAGATGCAAAGAGTGGTCGAGACGAAAGGAAGTTGCTATCTTCAGAGAGTATTAATATTATTGAACGGCAGCGTGGAAAATCCAAAGTTTATATTTTTGAAAATGGAAATGAGCCAGTACGAGCACAATACTTAAGTTATCATTCACGAAGAATAGCAGATATGGCGGGAATACCATCTCATTATAGACCTTTGCACAGTTTACGGCATAATGTTGGTACTAGAATGGCATTGCAGGGGACACCTGCTGCTATAATAAAAGAATTTTTAAATCATAAAAATTTAGAGACGACACAAAGGTATATTGACATTGCAGAACCTGTAATGCAAGGACATATAGATATGCTTGAGAGCGGACTTAAAAAGAGTAGTAAAGTTTCTCTAAATATTAAACGAGTAGATACAGAGGTTAAGAATGGTTAGTTTTTTAATGGATGAGAATGGGAAAAAGACGCATGCGGTCATTCCTATTGAAGAATGGGAAAAGATAGAACTTTACATACAGCAAGATGAACAGAGTGAGATATCGCTGTATCCAAGTTTTCACATTAAAAATGTATTGTCATTTATTAAAGAGCATAATGATCTTAGTCTTTCTGAATGGCAAACAGTATATGAAAATTTTTATAGTTATTATAAAAAATTAGATATTAAAGATGTCATGGCATTACAGCTTTTTCGTGCTGGTATATTAGGTAGAGCATACATAGAAAATAATATTGTAGTCTATGAGGAGTTATTTAAACCAAGACCGATAAAGTTTTTAATAGAAAAAGATGGCTCTCCTATAAAAGAAAAATCATTAAAAATATTAAGAGAGGCAGTTGCCAATTGTTCTGAATATAATTTTTTAGATATATTTAATAAGACTGTTTCTTTTGATCCAGATCTAATTTCAGATTACAGATCGGAATATAAAAGGCTAAGACGAGATGCTGAAAGAGATAGAATGTTCATTTATGATTTAGATGTATTGTATTCTATCCAAATGTTTAATAGTGATAAAGAGTTCCAACAAATTTTTACCAATGATGAGAACATTAGCATAGGAGAGTTCAGAGGTTTAATAAACAAATATATAGCTGAACATTTATATAATGGGAATGTATCACAGGTTTATAGGGCAGCTAAAGAAGGGGCAGAAAGAGTTCAAAACATATTAATATAAACAAATTAGACTACTAAGTGTAACTAAATAGCACTATTTATATCCAGTTAAGCTTCTTAACTGTATCATTTTATATCTTCAATAGAGAAAGGTATGACATGAGCACAGAGATAACAGAGGCAATACCTCCAACCAAAGAATTAATGACACCACAGGAAGTTTCCGAATTGACAGGCTATAGCTTAAAAGCATTGGCAAGCCATAGAGGCAGTAAAACAGGCTTCCCTTACTATAAATTTAATCGTAGAATATTTTATAAGCAATCTGAAATTATGGCTGCTATAGAAAAAACCAAAGTAGAGACCTCTGCAAAGGCTTTATAATGGATGCTGCAAAAGAAAAAGTTTATAACGGTTATTTGGAGCATCTACTTATAAAAGGTCTTGCAAAGAGCACAGTAGAGTTATATGCAAAAGAAGCAAAGTCTTTTATAGAGTTTGTAGATGATCTAGAGTCTATAAACAACTCTATAGTTTACAACTATTTGCAAAAATACTCTCATTTAGGAAATGATGGCAAAAACAAGCATGGCAGTGCTTTAAGAGTTTTTCTTAGACATCTTTCTAAAAATGTCTATTTTAACATGAACAAAGTCAACATCCCCTATGTTAAGGGCAGTCGTAAGCTTCCTGAAATCTTAGATCAAGATGAGTTTATTAAAAGGCTTAATGAACTAAAGAAGACCGCTGAAATGTCAAATAGTTGGAAGATCAAGAGAAATTATGCGCTTACTATACTTCTGTATGCAACTGGTATGAGAGTATCGGAAGCTCTGGCTTTTGATAGAAACAATATTGAAAATGGTTGGGCACGGATTGACAGCGGCAAAGGTTTAAAAGACAGAGTCGTTCCGATTGCTAAAGAGGCAGTAGAAGCACTTGACGCTTATATGAGAACGTGTCCGTTTCCTCTGGGAAAAGGTTTCTTTGTTAATTATAAAGGCACTTCAATGTCAAGAGTTCAAGTTTATAAGATCCTCAAAGACTCCATAGATCTTAATCCGCACAGTATGAGACATCATTTTGCAACGCATATGATCATTAACGGATGTGATGTAAGCGTAGTATCTGAACTGCTTGGTCATTCAAGTCTAATCACAACACAAATATATACGCACATAAAAAAGCCTCAATTACTAAAAACCGTAAATGCATGTCATCCAATGGCAGAGGAGAATATCAATGCATAGTACAGATATTTACTTAGGGCAAGAGACCCCGGAGAGCATAAATAAAGATATAGAAGCATGTCTTATGAATGGGAGCAAAGTTGAAACTATTGCTAAAAGCTTTTTGGGAACAGAAAAAGCGAAAATCATCATAACTAAGTGGGAGGGTGCACACATTAGTGAGCTTAGTGAAGCTGAACAGATAGAAATACTTATTGCATATATAAGCGAGCTGCAAAGCAACATCAAAAGCAGTCGCGGCAGCTGTGTGAGTCAAGATATTAAAAAGTTGATGGAGGATAACTATTACGGCATAGATGTAGATGAATATGGTGATTATCTTACGGAGCTTATTAATAGCCCGGGGTATCAAAAAGTTAACCATCATATAGCCAATATTATGGCGTGTTTCAAACAATATATGCAAGAACAGCATCCCGAAGAGTTTAAAAGCATGAGTGTTAAAGAGTTAGAAGTTGCATTGGTAAAGTTTGTAAAAGAACATTTACAGGTATGCAGCGAGAAAGAATAGTAATTTAAAATAATTTATGAAAGGAAACAAGAGCAAGCCATAATTGCTCTTGTAATGTAATAATGCGAGAGAATTATAACATATATGACGAACAGGCAGAATATGCCGTACTAAATAGTATTATATTTGAGCCTAAGAACTATAGCAAGCATAAAGATATGTTAGAGCCTGATATGTTTTTCATGGCAACCAGTAAAGACATATATAAAGCAATAGCCGAACTTGATGCAAAAGGTAAGCCTATAGATGAAGAGTTTATCAAAAAAGAGCTAGAAAAACAGAATAAGTTCAACCCTGAAATTTTGTTAAATATACTGTCTAAAAACCCGTATCATAATATTTTAGGATACATAAAAGAGCTGCAGGAGCTACACAGAAAAAGAGCGGCATTAGAAGCTACAACGCTTTTTAGAAATGGCGAGATAGATATACAAAAGCTTATCTCTACATGTACAGCTGCTAAAAATATGTATGTGACGGAAGAAGCACAGCAAGTTACAAAACATGAATATAAACATATAACACCGTTTATGAGAAGTTTATTGCAAGATCTAAAAAGCATTAATGACTACCCTGACTCTATGGTGTGGGCTGTGATGCTTCCCTCAATGGCTGGATTAATAGGTGCAAGAGCAAAAATAACCAATGGCATAAATTTAACAGTTTTTCCAGTTATATGGTCGATGATAGTAGCCCCATCTTCATTAGCAGCTAAATCAACACTGTACAGAAAGGCAAAGGATTGTATTTTTGGAGATATGCAAAAAGAGTTTTATAGGGAGTATGAAGAGAGCAGAGTAAACCATAAAACACGTTATAAAGAGTATTTGGCTCTGCCAAAAGAAGAAAAATTACAAACAGATGAGCCTGAGCCTCCAACGTTGAAGCAAATCATATTTCATGCAGGAGGAACACCGGAGGCGAAGATAAAAAGTCTTCAACATAACCCAAATGGCGGAGTAGTCTATTTTGATGAAATGAAAGCAGAACTAGAGCTTACAAATGCAAATCAAGCATACAAAGCATTGAAAACTTCTATCTTTGATGGAGAGACATATCACAAAGAGCTTGTTAACGGTGGAACAATAATTTTATACAGCCCAATATTGAGTGAAGTTGGATTGATCACTAAGCCGTGGTTGCTCGAAGTGGCACAAAAGAATGACGTAGCAAGCGGTTTTATGGCTAGATATTTGTTTAGTGTTAATTCAAGACATGACTTTAAGCCATTAAAGATAAATGAAAATTTTATAGATACTAAAAAATACTCCAAAGTAGGAGAGTTTATTGTTGAAATGTTTAAGAACTGTGAGGAGACGATTACCTTCAAGCTCTCAGATGAGGCAAGGCTAAAGCATAAGGAGTGGTTTGATGAGTATTCTGAAACGGTTTATGACACGGAGACAGACGAAGAAGCTACGGCATCATATAGATTAAGTACGTATGTATTGAAATTTATGTTAATTAGCTACATATTTAATAATGCTCAAAATTTAATAGATGTGGTAGCAAGTGATAATATGCTGATCATAGGCAAAGAGTATTTTGATGAAGCATTAGAGATTATGGAGCTATTTAGAAATGAGAGTCATAAGCTACTGCAACTATTTGAGAGTTCAAATAAGCTTAACTTCAAAATAGATGATAATGCAGTCAAGATTTATAAAAAGATAGACAGATCGGAGCACAGAAAAATAACTAGGTCAGAAGCAAATAATATCAGAGGGATAGATAAGCAAATAATTGATTATCTAATTGAAACTGGAATGCTTATATCAAACAAAGTGGATAGAACGGAATATTTAAGTAAACCATAATTGCCCTAGAAATCATTTTATAAGTGTAAGTGTACATCTGAGTTATAAAAATGGCTTGTAGAGAGAATATAAAAGTGCCATATCCCAGCTTTTCGGACTTCCGTTAGTAAGGGATTGGTTTATTAAATGGGTAAAGGATGGGATAGTGGAGTTTAGCTAAGTAGAGTAAGGTATTCTTATGGGCTTTAGGTACTGCATAGATAAAACATGGTGAGGAGTAACACCTAAAAACATCTGAATATAAAAGAGGAGGTTCATAAATTTAAATGATTTGTCAGTAAGCTTGAGGTGTCGGAGTGCCATCCGACAACACAAAGACTGTAAAAGTCTATAGCAACATAAGAAAAGGACGTTTTATGTTTACTATTTTAGAAACAAAGAAGTATATCAAAGATATACGAAAATTACAGCTAGAAACACTTCAAAATGTAAGGTTAAATATATATTTACAAGCTCTCAGGAACGGTTATAGACTTGACCCTGCAGCAAGATGTAAAAAACTACGCAATGAGTGGAGTGGATTTTATGAGATCTCTCTTGGATTGGATCTAAGATTGATCTATAGAATTAGTGAAGATACGCTAGAACTCATAAGAATAGGCACGCATGCTCAACTCTTTAGATCTCTATAAAAGGTCGGTGCAAAATATGCACCGGCTTATTTAGAAAAGATCTTTTACATACTGAATAATGTCAGTCCAATAGTATATTTGATATTCTCCCGCAAAAGTAATGCCTCCATCATAAATATCATAACTAACGGCAATAATCAATCCGATTATCACACTTGATAAATAAAACAATACCGTTTTAAATTTGGCAGATAGTGTGTTCATCTTTTTTCCTCATATTTTAGAAATTATAACGACTTTTCTTAAAGATACTAGAGGGGGATAAAAAAGGGCATTGTAAAAAAGTGTATAAATGTACCAATTATAAAAAAATAAATAAATATATTCCTATATATAGGGCTTTATAGACTCTTTTTACCCCTTTTTCGTTTATACAAGATTTATACAACTTATACATTTTGTATTAATCTCAACTTTTTTGTATCAATACGTTTATACACTTTGTATCATCATGTATCAATGATGTATCAATCTGAATTTGATAAAAAGCCCTAAAATTAGGACTTTGTAAAGTCTTATGGCTGAGATTGGTACATTTATACACTTTTTGAGGGTGTGGGAGAGAAGAGGAGAGTATGATCAGAAAACTTAAACGGGGAAATCTATATTGCCTCTCCTTTTTTTTCCTTTGTATCCCGCTTGTAAAATTGTAAATATTACAAAGGTCGCATATTTTAAAAAAACAGCCCCTAACCCCACCGTTTAGCGTGTTGGAAGATGATTTTGCGGGAAAGGGAATTAGTACAGGGGCGGATAAGAGGATGGTTAAGGGAGTGAAGCAGGAAACACAAACTTGTGTAATGGTAGAAAGAAGATGGTATAATTTTGGCATGAACAAAGAATCAATAATCAATTATTTAATCAATGTTAAAGAAGTTTATGCTCAAGAGGGCTTTTTGATAAAAGCACTTTTTGGTTCATACTCTCGTGATGAAGCTGATGAGAAGAGCGACGTAGATATCCTTGTTGAAGCTACTCCTGAATTTGCCAGTAAGTACGGTTTTGGTGCGATAAAACGTATCAAAGAGATACAAGCGGAGATAAGCAAGGCTATAGGGCTTCCTGTTGATCTTGCAGATAGTACAGGCATGGGCAAAACTGGCAAAAAATTTATTATAGACAGAGCTATATATGTCTAAAGAGTCTATTAGCAAAGTATATTTGATACTTGAAAAAATAGAGTATATTGAAGAGATAGTTAAAAACAGCGGAAGCATTACCGGAGCGTTAGAAGACCAAGTGACCAGCAGACCGGCAATCTTGATGCATCTCACAGCGATAGCAGAACAGTTT
The DNA here is from genome assembly GCF_005217605.1 of Sulfurimonas crateris. NCBI lineage: Bacteria > Pseudomonadati > Campylobacterota > Epsilonproteobacteria > Campylobacterales > Sulfurimonadaceae > Sulfurimonas > Sulfurimonas crateris. The sequence continues at coordinate 105,108 of NZ_SZPX01000001.1, forward strand.
AACAAGCTTAAAAGAGAACATGCGGATGATATTTTAAGTGCTTTTGATAATAACGATGTCAAGGGTATGTATGATGTCAGAACTTACATAGCACATGATTATGAAGGTGTTAACCTAGCGATAATCGAGTGGATCATAAGAGAAGGTCTACCTAAGTTTAAAAAGCAGTGCAAAACCATTATAAACGAGTAGCAGCGTTACCTATATGTTACCTTTTTTTAAGTACTGTTTTGTATAGTACCTAAAACAAGGCATTTCAGAGCTATATAGAAGTGGTGCTGTCCACCACAACTTCAAACTTTTACTTAATCATCCAAAGAGTAGCCCATTAATGAACTGATCTTCTCGTTTATTGTATCTATATTTTCACTATTGTCGCAGCCGTGAGCCATAGCAAATTTTAAAAGGTAGTCTGTTTCAGTGTCGTGAATTTTTTCATGAAGAAAAAGTGTATTTGGAGCATTTAGTCTTTTCATTGACTCTTCTCTTATGCCAAAGAGGTTATTTACTGACACTTCAATAATGCCAGCCTCTTCTATCTTCTTTTGATTCTCCTGATACTCTTGGGAGTTTTTATATTCACCGGTCTCAATTTTCGCGGTCTCTTTTTTTATCTCTTTTATATACTTATATTTGTCCTGAAAAACAAGGAACATACCTGCGCTAAAAAGCCCTATTGAAATTATTATCAATACTATTATTTCCATAACGTTACTTTCCTTTTTTCTCTATTTTGACGATTATAACTTTGTACGAATTCTATTTTGCTTAATAGGGTGTTGTTTTAATAGGTTTTATTTTTTGTTGGGTATAATAACTAAAAAAGAGCGGTGGCAGTGGAAACAGAGTTTATTATAAAAGCGATTATCGGACTCATTATAGTTTTGGCTATTTTAATCTTTTTACTTTTTTTAGAGCCAAACAAAGATGCAAAAGGTGAGCAAAAGCAACAGAGTGCACCGGAAGTAAAAAAAGAGAGTAAAGAGGAGAGGAAAGAAGAGGAAGCCTCTTCTGTCAATACCGATCTGTTTCATCTGGTCGATGTCATCAAAAACAGAAGATCAAATGCAGAGACTCTCTCAGAAGCGCTTGAGCTTGTTATAAAGCATCATGGAAGGGTGCATAAAAAGCTCGGTCTTAGACCTCATCCTGATTTTGACACATATATAGACATCCTCTTTACGATATGCAGACATCCAAACGCCAATAAGGATATGATTATAACTTTTGACAGAGAGCTTGAGAGGCTCAATCCAGAGTATAAAAAAGAGATAAACGAGGCGATAGCAAAAGGTCTCAACTCTAGAGGGTTTTAAGCCAGCTCTAGAGTCTCTGTTACCTCTCCTTGTACTATATAGACACCTTTCTCTTTTATCATATCAAGCGTGTCGATATCGCTTACTCCGACTGCAATAAGCGAGATTCCTACACTGTCGGTAATTAACCTTAGTGATGAGATAGACTGATCGCTTTGCGTCAAGAAGTAGCTGCTCTCCGCTTTTATATATGAAGGTCTTAGATCTTGAAGATATTGATAATCTTCGCTCTCTCCGATGAACTCAAATATACCTATATCTATGCTGTATCTTCTAAAGAGCTCTATATACTCTCTGATGTTTTTAGAGTCTTGACGTACAAGTCTGTCTGGAAGCTCTATAATAAGCTTGAACGGAAGCATAGCCGCATTTGCACGAAGAAGGTCGCTTATATTGAGGTAGGTATCCTCTTTTTCTAGATACTCTTGCGGAAGTCTTAGTGAGTATGTCGAAGTGCTAAGAAGAGTATGAGAGTCATTAAAGAGCATTGTTACAATTTTTTTGTAGATATCACAGCTAAGACCGGATTGGATTGCTGGAGCCATAAATTGCGCATATCCATAAGAGCTGTTTTTATCTAAAACAAGATGTATGCTTAGAACATTATGGACTAATTTTCTGTTTTTTGTATCTATAACACTCCATGAGACAAAGTTAAATCTGTTCTTCTCTATGGCGTTTTTAATAATAAGCTTCCAAGCCTCTTTGCCCATGACTTCAACAGCAGTGTCGGCTTTCTCCAGATGTATATGTTCACGATTGAACTTTGCCTGTGCCAGTGCGTTGTCTGAGCGTGAAAAGAGCTCAGAGATACTGTCTTTATGATTATACTCATATATTCCTATAGAGATAAAAGTCTCATGCTGGTCAAGCCCTGCAGAGTCTATTGCGTTAAAGCAGCTTTTTTGTATGCTTCTTGCAAGCTCAATTGCATCACTTCCTGTGTAACCAGGAAGAAAGATAGAAAATTCAGTACCATTAATTCTTGCGACTATGGAATCATTTATATCTTTTGTACTTTTTCTAAATATCTCTGCAACCGCTATGAGCAGTTTGTCTACCTGCTGATGACCTATCTTCTCGTTGGCTTCGATTATCCCTCCAAAGGCTACGATCATGTTTACGCCTTTCTCATAGGGGGAGTCGACTTTAAGGTATGCCGGAAGTCTGTCGATAAGGTATTTGCGATTTTTCAGCTGAGTGTTCTCATCCGTGTATTCAAGCTCTTTGTGTGCTTTTAATTCCTCATTTCCTTTGTCGAACATTGCTTTTACTTTTGAGACCATGTTGTTCATTCCGAGAACGACATCAGCAAGTTCTTTGGTGTAAGGTATGTTCTCTTGGATAATGAACTCGTTTTTGGTGATCGCCGCTGCCTGTTTTTGCACCTCTTTAAGAGGTCTGAGAATAGCATGCAAGAGTAGGTTCAGGGCTGTAAGAGATAGTAAAGCAATGACTATGAACGATATGAGCAGGTCTATTAAAATTGTGTACAGTTGTTTATATGCATATGTCGAGTCGCTTTGTACGCTCAGTATGCCTACTTGACTCCAACCCGCAGAAACATTCGCCGATGCAACAGGTGCTTTTAGACTTACTAACTCTCTAAACCACTCAGGAACAACTATGATATCACTCTCCAACACTCTTTCGTAAAGTATATTGTTTTCAATATCAACAAGCAATATTTTACGGTAGTTTCCGCTATCAAAGGTCGCATTTATCATGGTAGACATGATAGAGAGATCTCCATTGGCGCCTCCTAGCGGAAGACTAAGCGAAGTTGCTGTATTTTTGGCATCTTCATAGAGTCTGTCTTGAACGCCTCTATTCGCACTTTGAAAGTTTAGTATAAGTACAGTTGTCAAAATAATAAGTAAAAATAGCGATAGCAGTAAAGCCATCTGTTTAAAAAGCGTCATATTTTTTTCCTTTGCATGTTGAGTTTTAGTTCATCCCATTTTTTGTGGGATTTTTCATTGTCGCCTATTTCATCGAGTATATCACCGTTAAAGTTATAGATAGGGGTCAGATCTTTTCTTTGTGATGCGGGAAATATTTTGCGGTTATAGTTGTCTAAAACAAGCGGCTCGCTTTTTGGTGTTTCAAAGTAGGTTAAAACCATATGAGGCTCTTTAAATTTTGTAGAACGGACATATGTAAAGAAGAGTTTTTTATAGTCTACTCCGAGATATTTCAGAGCAAAATATTTGCTGATAACATAATCTTCGCAATCCCCTCTATCCTTACCCAAAAACTCCCAAGGTGTCGCCCAATAGTCGCTTTTGCCATATACTTTCATATCGCTGGAGTATCTGACCTCATTGTAAAAATCATTTATTGCCTCAAGTTTTTCAATGTCCGTTTTATCCCTTACACTATCTAGAGTATCTTGAAGCAGAATAAATCTCTTTTTTGCATATATTTTATATTTATTGTTTATTTTTTCCAGAAGAGAGTCTTCCACATACGGTGCATCCGCAAGGGTTGTGTATGCAAACAGCAGCGATAGGATCAAGAGCACTTTTAGTTTAAACATGTGATGATTATATCTAAAAATCTCTGATATTACTGCTGTCTTTTGTTGAAACCGGACGTTCCTTCTCTATTTTGTATAGTTATAGTTTTGGCATATCTCTTTAGGTAACTCGGAACCGCTCTGCCTTTGATTTTCATCATATCCTCAAGCATATTTTTTGCAACGAACTCTTCATCTATTTTTTTTATTTCACAAAGATATTTAAACATAAGTTCGCCGAGTCTCTGCAAAGAGATCTGCCATGTGGAATCGGTCTGAGAGTATATCCAGATGCTAAAGTCGTAAAAGTTTTCAAACACGCTCTCATCTTCCCAGATCATTCCAACGCTCTGTTTAAAGTTGCCGCTGTTGTAGGTAAGGTCCCAAAATCTTGCAAATCTCTTCATTATCTGTATATCCATAAATGACAGAGTTGAAGTCTGAAGAACGTCGTAGGGCGGTATATCACTATATACCATCTTACACTCTATGTCGTGACGATTTATATATGTGCCTGAGAGTTTTTTAAGAATCCCTATCTGTATCTCACTATCGCTCAACCTTACCAACTCATCCAGATTGTCTCCAAAGCTCTCAAGTGTCTCGCCAGGAAGCCCTACAATCAGATCAAGGTGCATATGTGCATGGCTTCTCTCTTGCAAAAAGCCTATATTCTCTTTTATCTTCTCAATTTTTAAAGGTCTTGAGATGTTTGCGGCGATCTGTGTGTTGAGAGTCTGTATACCTATCTCAAGTTGCAGAGCACCTTCAGGAAATAGGGCGATCTTAGCCTTTAGCGAATCTGGAAAATGGTCAGGGACAACTTCAAAATGGGCAAAATATGGAGGCTCTTTTGCTAAAAAAAAGTCCAGCAGTCTGTTGGCGGTCTTAATGTTTAGATTAAAGGTTCTATCTATAAATTTAAACGCTCTTGCCCCTCTTTGCCAAAGAAGCTCAAACTCCTCCAGGAGTTTATCAAGGTCGAATGCTCTTACCTTCTCATCCATGGAAGAGAGGCAGAACTCGCACTCAAATGGGCATCCACGCGACGCCTCTACATAGATATACCTGTTTTTTATATCATCATCTGTGTAAAACTTGTACGGTAGCTCTATGTTTTTAAGAGAGGGCATGCTCATTTTAACAACTCTTTCATTGGCAGAGTTGTTAATGATTTTAATGCAGAGTTCATAAAATGCTATATCGCCCTCACCCTGAATGATAAAGTCTGCACTGTCAAGATTTACTCTAAATGGCTCATGCGAGACCTCAGGTCCTCCCAAGATTATCTTTGTTTGCGGAGATACTTTTTTGATGATGTGAATAAGTTCACCTACATAAGAGACGTTCCATATATAGACGCCAATGCCTATGATCTCAGGTTGATGTACAAGAAGCTTCTCTGCAATGCTTTGTACTGCATCATTGATGCTGAACTCAAGTATCATAGCATCATCTTGGAGCTCTTTTAGGTTTGCATATAGATATCTAAGTGCAATAGAAGTATGTGTAAATCTTGAGTTTAGAGTTGTCAGTATGATTTTTTTCATGAAAGAAGTGTAGCATAATTATCCACCCCTAAAGGGGGGAGGAAGGAATGGATAATAAAATAATTTATAGGTTGTATTGTCTCAAAAATGAAAGGGGTTGAACATAATTGAGATGCATAATTATATTAATTATAAGTTAATAGCGAGTAAATAATTTAAAATTCTTTCACAATATTGTCAAGTTGTTTAAACATCTCATCTGCAGCCTCTTCCATCTCTTTAAAATTCTGAACTATCGTATCGACATTTTCACTCTTAAAGGTCGTGTTATTCTTGATAAAAGAGAGATTGCCCGCAATTGAGCTATGAATATTTTTATGAACCTGCCCGATAACTCTGTAAGCGTTAGTATGTCCAAAATACTCTGCTCCTTCATTGGTATACCATTGACCTATGTTACAGCTCGTATGGTCTTTGTATACGTAAGACTCTTTTGAGTCAAATATTGATGAGTAGGCATCTGTTTTAAATAGAGCAAGTTCTACTTTCATTGAAGTCGCCATAAGTCTGCTCTCGATTTTTCTAGATGTATCGGCTGATTGCTCAGCTGACGTGTTTAGTTGAGAGAATGTCTGCTCAAACTCGTTTACAACGCTGTTGGATTTTTGCGCAATATCCGAGATGTTGTCAGAATTTGCGCGTATGTCGTTGGAGTCTTGCTGGAGCGTAGATATCGTTATCTCGATCTCATTTGTAGCTTTTTGAGTTCTCTCCGCCAGTTTTCTTACCTCATCGGCAACAACGGCAAAGCCTCTTCCGTGCTCACCTGCACGAGCTGCTTCAATTGCGGCATTAAGTGCAAGAAGGTTTGTCTGATCGGCTATATCTTTGATAAGCCCTACTACGACCGAGATCTCGTTTGATCTGTGTTCAAGGTTTACGATTGCGTCATGAGAAGATGAGATAAGGTTTACAAGAGTGTTGAAGCTATCACTTATCTCTTGAACATCTTGCAGGCTCTTTGATGAGAGAGCCGCCGTTGTTTTTGATACGTCCGCAATTGCGGTCGAGTCTTGCTGTGCAAGAACGATATCGCTATGGATGGTTTCAAAAGCGTTGCTCGCTCCGCCGCTTAGATTGTTTAGCTTTTGCGAGAGTTCGCCTTTTATCTTTGAAGTGTAGCCCTCTGCAATATAGCCCATAATACCGTTTAGCTCTTTTGACGTGCTGTAGAAACTTCCGTGAAGTCCAGATGCGTATGTAAGCCTGTAATTTTTACCGCGTGAAGCGTAATCTACTGATGCGTGTACATCTCTCATAAATGCTTCAAGCTGATCAAGAGCATCGTTCAGGCTCCATGCAAACTGTGATTCTATAGAGTCGTTGTCGGGTATATGAGTAACACGTCCCTCAAGGTCTCCATTTGCAACCTCTTTTAAAACCTTTATCATCGACTGGTAAGTCGGAGATTTTAGCTCGCAGTCGTTGTCCACTCTTATAAAAGCAGAAGCTGCTAAAGCCAGAAGAATCAAGCCTAAAAGGATAAAGTTTTGAATAATTAGTGCATAGACTCCAACAGATATAACTGTTAAAAAGAGTAGGGTGCTTTGTCTATTTTTGAAGAGAGATGATAAGTTCGTCATAACCTACTCCTTTTTCTTGTAATATGTCCGTTAGAACTTTAAATGAAGCCTCAACGCCTTCGCTTTTTTCAACCCTTAGCATCTCTTTGTAAAGAGGGATGATTACTTTTAGGGCTTCAGGATTTGGCTTTCTTCTAACAGAGTAGTAGCCGATGATCTTGCCGTTATTATCAACAGAAGCGGTCACGTTGGTAAATACCCAGTAGTGATTATCATTTTTTGTTCTGTTTACGACAAATGCAAACACCTCTTGTTTTGTAGGAATAGTGTCCCATAGATATTTGAAAACAGCTTTTGGCATATCTGGATGTCTTATGATATTGTGCGGCTCTCCAAGCAGTTCTTCTTCCTTGTACTCAGCCATCTTCATAAATATTTTATTGCAGTAGGTTATTTTACCCTTCAGGTCTGTTTTAGATACAATAAAGTCATTATCTGCCATCTCTTTTAGCATAAAAATACCTTTTAATTAATTAGTGCGATCCACTTTGTCTTTCAATAATCCTTGAAATATTGTCAGAATTGTAGCATAAGTTTAAAATTTTTAAGATAATTTTTATACTAAATTATAAAAAAAAGTGATAATAAATAGGGAATAGAAGAGGGTTAGAGAGGTTGTAGGTATGTTAATAAATATATTATGCTATTTTTTAATAGACTCTTCAACCATCTCATCGAGTTTTGAAAAAAGCTTGTCTGAGGCATTTTCCATATCTATAAAGTTTTTGATTATAAATTCAGGATTATCTTTTTTCAGTACACTGTTCTCTTTTATGAAAATCAGATTTTTAAAAACGGCATTATGAAGCTCTGCATGCAGAGGCTCGATCTCTTTAAATGCTTTTATATCTCCAAACTCTTCTCTTCCTGCTCCTTTGTACCATATGCCCATTCTGCAGTTGTCGTGGTCGACAAAGGTTTTTTGTGCATCTTGATCTAAAACCGCACTGTAGGCTGTTGACTTAAATAGAACGTGATCAACTTTTAAAAGTGTTGTAAGCATTCTGTTTTGAATCTTTACGGAGGCATCAGATGATTGGTTTGCGTAGGAGTTTAGGTCGTTAAACGTCTCTTCAAATTCATTGATGACTTCGCTTGAACTTTGTGCGATTTCAGATATTTTATCAGAGTTTGAACGCATCTCATTTGCTTCTTGTTGAAGAGTAGAAATATTTATCTCTATCTCCTGAGTTGCTTTTTGGGTTCTCTCTGCCAGTTTTCTTACCTCATCGGCAACAACGGCAAAGCCTCTTCCGTGCTCACCTGCACGAGCCGCTTCGATCGCGGCATTGAGTGACAGAAGGTTCGTCTGATCTGTTATATCTTTTATCAGAGCCGCTACATGCGAGATCTCCTGACTTCTTTGTTCAAGACTTATGATGGCACTGTGCGATGAGGAGATGGAGTCTACAAGAGTGGTTAATTTTTTGCCTATCTCTATAACGCTTTGCAGACTTTTTTCAGATGAGAGAGCTGTTTTTCTGGAGAGCTCTGCAATCTCCGTTGAATCGTTTTGCGAGTTATTTATATCTTTTTGTATAACTTCAAGACCCGCACCTATGCCGCCGCCCAGTTCGCTCAGTTTTGATGATAGATTGCCTTTGATCTTTGTCTCGTAGTCGTTGGCTATGCATGAGATCGCCATATTTAACTTCTCGGATGTGGAGCGGAATATTCCATGCAGACCGGTCGGATTGGTAATTCTATATGTCTCTCCCACAGAGGCGCTCTCTATTGATGTCTCTACATCTCTCATAAATGCTTCAAACTGATCAAGGACATTGTTTATAGTCCATGCAAAGGCAGCCTCTTTAGAGCCGTCGTTTGGTATGTTGGTGATTCTTCCGCTAAGTTTGCCTTCAGCAGCATCTTTTAGCACATTTATCATAAGCTCCTGCATACGATGATGCGTAGTTTTGTTACTGCTGGTTTTGAAGAGAGATAATAAGCTCATTGTATCCGATCCCTTTTTCTTGTAAGATGTCCGTTAAAATTTTAAATGAGGCATCGACGCCAACGCTTTTTTCTGCGTCAAGCATTTTTGCATAGAGGGGAGTGATAACGTCCAGTGCTTTTTGGTTTGGTTTTCTTCTGATAGAGTAGTAGTCTGTAATATTCCCGTTTGCATCAACAGAAGCCGTTATGTTTGCATATACCCAGTAGTCGTTGTCGTTTTTGGTCTTATTTACAACGTAGGCAAAGACCTCCTGTTTTTTTGGGATGGTCTCCCATAGGTATCTGAAAACCGCTTTTGGCATATCAGGATGCCTGATTATATTATGAGCTTTGCCGATAAGCTCATACTCCTCAAACTCAGCCATCTCCATAAATATCTGGTTGCAGTATGTTATGCGTCCTTTTAGATCGGTTTTAGAGACTATAAAGTCTTCATCGCGTAAAGTTTTTAACATCCCAATCTCCTTTTTTTTGCAGCTTCTAAAATTATATATAAAAATTGTCTTTAAATTGTCATTAAGGTGAAATATTATATATAGAATTAAGTTTAAATGACTCTCGTATAACATCTTTATATCTTTAAGATATAATCTCGCATGTCATTTTTATTAGCAATTTTTTACTTTTTTTACTTCTCGATCATCGGGGTTTATATAATATTTCTGCCGAAGGTACTCTCCATTGCAGGCTACTCTGCAAGCGATATAGGCATTATATTTGCGGCGGCTCCGCTTGTGCGTTTTGTTGTTCCGTTTGCATTTATAAAGGGACTTAAAATAAATGTGACAAGCTTTAATATATCGCTTCTTGTAATGTGTTTTAGCGCCGTATCATTTTACTTCTCACTTGATAGTTTTTATAAACTTCTTTTCTCAAATATTGCTCTTGGAGTAGGTCTTAGTATTGTTCTTCCATACGTCGAGCTTATATCGCTTAAGCATCTGGGCAAAGAGGAGTATGGAAAGATCAGGCTCTTTGGCTCTGTAGGTTTTATTTTGGTGGCAATGGTTCTGGTAAAGTTCTTAAGCTCTCCGAGCGTCGCACTTAGTTACTTGCTTGTTTTAACTTTTGTCACATCCGCTTTTGCTTATGTGATCGCAAAACGTGCGGACGCACTTCTGGAGAGAAGCGAAGATGTTACAAATGATATAAATATTTTAAAGGATTGGAGACTCTGGGCAGGACTAACACTTATGCAGGTGAGTTTCGGCTCGTTTTACAACTTCTTTACCATCTATGTGACGGATCATGGCGTTACTCTTGATATAGCAGTCTATCTCTGGAGCTTTGGAGTTGTTGTCGAGATATTTATGCTCTATTTTCAAGGAGCACTTCTTCGCAGAAATCTTCTGTTGATACTTCAATTTACTACTTTTGCGACCGCTCTTAGATGGCTTATACTCTTTATATTCCCCGATAACGTCACTATGCTCTTTGTATCTCAGGCTCTTCACGCTCTTAGTTTCGCACTCTTTCACTCTGCGGCGATCAGCTATCTCTTTTATCTTTACAAGCATAAATCGCTTGCACAGCAGTTTTTCTCAGGGATAACGTACGGCTTTGGGGCATTTGCGGGGGCTCTTATTGCAGGATATGTATATGAGCTCTATCCAAGGTACCTCTTTTTAAGTGCGACTCTAATCGCACTTGGGGCAGCTTATTCTCTATATCTTTGGGGAACTGAACAAAAAAAGATCAGTAGTCGGCAATAAGACTGAAAGAGAAGATCCTGTCTGTAGATGTTTTACCAAAAGCCGGCTTGTTTATATAATCTACATAGTAGTTGACGCCCGCCGAGAAAATATCAGATATTTTAAGCGAGAGAGCACTTTTTGAGTAGACAAAGTAGTTGTCTGCATCAGAGAACTCTGATCTGTAGCTAAGCGTTTGGTTAAACTTCATATTTTCTTTTATCTGAGCGCTGTATAGAAGCTGTGCTCTATATGCCGCGTAAGAGTTTGTATAACCGTCGTTTTGGCTTACGCTTCCTGCAGGGTAAGGGTATGAAACCGGCACGCCGCCAAGAGTATATGTGTCTTCTATGTCATCATATGCATAGAGTATACTTCCATCTAGCGACAACTCTTGAGTCTTGGTTTTTAAAACTTTATATTTTGTACCGGGTCCAGTATATATCTGGTAGTTATAGCCTGAAAATTTGTCATCTTTATAACCGAGAAGGTAGTTTATAGAGAGTCTCTCGCTAAGCGCATATTCATATAGAAGTTCGCTTAAAAACCTGTTTCTGCTCTCAATGCCGTCTTGTTCGCTATATTGATATAGCAGTGAGAGCTCAAGAGAGTGGTTGTCAAAACGATTCTTAATTTTTGTATCGACGTTAAAAGCTTCAGAGTCGGAGTTTCCTGAGTTTAGGATATAACCGAGTTCCATACGTGCATTGAGTTCGTATCTAGGTTTCGGAAGTTGAGACTCTAAGCGCTTTATATTTTCATTTAGTTTTGCTATCTCAGCTTTTGTGCTCTCTATCTCGCTCTTGATCTGTGCTTCATCTGCGATCAGGGCAGATGCTGCGATAAGAGATAAAACGACTACAGTTTTTTTCATTTTTGTTCCTCTTTTTGTATATGTATATTCATCTGCGGGAATGGTATGGAGATACCCTCTGCATCAAAGGCAAGCTTTACTTTTTCTATCATATGAAAGTGTACATCCCAATACTGTTCTGTTTTTACCCAAAGGCGAACGACAAAGTTTACGCTATTGTCAGCGAGCTCACCGACTGCAACGAAAGGAGCAGGGTCTTGAAGAACTCTCTCATCTTCGTTTGCAATACGAGTTAGTATCTCTTTTGCAAGTTTTAGGTCATCATTGTAGTCAATTCCAAAAACAAGATTTACTCTGCGTGTAGGCTTGCTTGAGTAGTTTGTTATATTTGAGCTTATGACCGAAGCATTTGGGATCATTATGGTTTTATTGTCCGGTGTCGCCATGATGGTCGAGAAGAGATTTATTTGTTCTACTTTACCAGATGCGCCTGCGGCATCAATAAAATCCCCTACTCTAAAAGGCTTAAAGATGATGATAAGCACTGCAGCGCCTATGTTTGAGAGGGAGTCTTTGAGTGCTAGACCTATAGCTAAAGATGCCGCACCGAAAACTGCTAAGAATGAGGTAGTGTTAATACCAAGTGCATTTAAAGATGCCAAGATAATAACGATAAGTAGAGCAAAGTAGATAACGTTTTCTAAAAATTCGACAAGCGTGAGGTCGACCTCGGCTTTTAGCATCAGCTTTTTTGTAAAGGTAGTGAACTTTCTAACACCCCACTTCCCTATAAGAAATATAGCTATTGCAGCAATAACTTTTAAACCGTATTCGCTTGCATAAACAATAGCCAAATCGCTATATTTTGAGATATCCATGCTCTATCCTTTATTTAATGTCTGCGGATTATAGCAAAAGGGAAATTAAAAGTTAAAGATAAAAGAGGTGTTTTGCGTAAAGTCGTATCTCTCAACGCTTACGGGAGGCTTGCTGTCTGTATCGTAGGAGAGAGTGAACTTTAAAAAAAGATTTTTATAGATGCTTAGTTTCAGCTCCACTTCATGAGACTGAACGTTATCGCTGAAGTCATTTAGTTTTGGCTGATAGTAGAGCGTATATGCGATCGATGAGTCGCTGCTGAAATTTATAGAGTATGCAAAATATGCGTTTGCTCTTATATTCTCTTCAGATGGATTGATAAGCGGATTGTTGTAGGTTATATCTTCGTAAAAAGCGCCTAGACCGAGGTAGCCCCTTGAGTCTTCAATTATATCTTTGAGTTTAAATCTTCCGCCAATGCCCGCCAGAGCTCTGCTGTTGATATGTTTAAATTCATCATTTTCAAGCTGCAAAAAAGCTTCGCCTCTGACTATCTCTTTGGTGATGGTGTGAATATATCTTGCGTGCGAGAAGAGTTTGTTCGTGTTCTCCTCCCCGTTTGCTTTGCCGTAAGCTCCCGATATCTCTGCCCATGAAACATAGGTCGTGTTGCTGTCGTAGGTTACTCTTGCCGAAGCTTTGTAGCTGTCTGTATCGCTATTGCCTCTTTTTGTTTCAAGGGCGGCTTCGATAGTGCTGGAAAATCCGGGTTTATCACCGATCTCAACAGGAGAGATCGTAACAAGAGCAAAAAGATATTGTGTAGCAAAGAGCGTAATCAGCAGTAAAAGTTTCATAGCGCGAATTTTACCCGCTACTTTATAAAACTCTTCTTGATTCGCTCTATTTCATCTATGATAAGAAGATATTTTTCTTTGTGTATGGAGTCTGTAGAATGGATAAGATCTCTGTATTTGAGGTAGTTGTTCCAAACTTTTTGTGAGGCTTCTGTTTTGCCTTTTTTGTGAAGTTCAAAACAGACGGAGGCGTTGATGAATCCTTTGAGAAGTTTTACTTCATCAGACTCTTCAAATCTTCTCTCATACCAAAGAACTTCCAGATCCTCATGCGCATCGTAGAAGTTCTGTTTTTGCAGATTTTGTACAAAAAGCTCTAGTTGTTTTTCATGCCTACTCATCAAAAACCATCATATTTTCTCTCCAGTAGCCTCTGCCGCCCTTTAGAGATATGCAGTGATGTTTTGGGAATTTTGCTTTGAACTCTTTTAGCCTGTTAAGGGTCGCTTTTCCCGTGTCGCAGTAAAAGACAAAAACACTCCCCTGTGGCTCATTTCTTAGCTCAAAAGGGTTGTATAAAACGGTGTCGGCATTGTCAATTGGTGCGAGGATGGTATCGATTAGGAGTACTTTTACACCTTCTGCTTCAAGCTTTTTTTTGTTCTGTAAAAACTCTTTTTGCGTCCACTCGTTTGGAAATTCCATATCAATTCTCATCTGCTTTTTTTGATGTTGCCAAAACAGCAACAGCGGTTAAAAATGCGCCTAAAAAGACTACGCTGTAACCAGTCGGTAAATCATAAAAGTATGATAGTGTAATTGCGCTTATACTAAAAAACCATCCAAAAAAGAAACTGCCCAGCAAAGGTTTTTTAAAGTTTAAAGAGAGCGCTACAAAAGGCGGTGCGATAAGAAGCACAAAAACCACAAAAACTCCAGCAAGCGCAACCGAAGAGGTAACGGTAATGGCAAGAAGCGAGAAGAATAGAAGCTCCTTTAAAAAACCGCTGAGTTTTGGGTAGATAAAGTAGAGAGCAAGGGCGATAAATGAGTATATAACAGCACTCTTTGCAACTTCAACCGGAGGGGTAAAGAGTATATCGCTTGCCAGAAGTGATTTGAAATGCTCCATCCCCTCAGCCGAGTGAGAGAGCACCATCATAATCCCGCTCGCCCCCAAAACGTAAAGTATCCCTATAAAGGCCTCAAGATGGAGTTTTCTAGTTGAAGCAAATGCTATAAGAAAGGCGCTTAGAAGTGCAAAACCAAGTGTTAAGATATAGAAGTGCTCTTCGTGAAAATAGCCAAGGCTGATGGATGAGCCAAGGGCTGCGAACTGTGCGATGGCAAGGTCGGTAAAGATGATGCCGCGTTTTAGTATCTCCATGCCAAAGTAGGAGTGAAGCATCACAAGTATGATGACAAGCGCAATGGGAACAAGCAGGATATCTATCATTTTATCGCACTTGTCAGATGGTCAAAGAGGGCGCTCAGGTTGTCAATATTCTCAAGCGCTTCTATATCGTGAGGCATTAAAACAACCTTGATTCCTGCCTTTTGGCTTATAAAATCGGCTGTTTTTGTTGAGTGGTAAACATCATGTAGTATGCAGCAAGGACCCTCTTTTTTTATAAGCTCTATCGTTTCAATCACATGTTTTGAAGATGGCGGAATGCCAGGCAAAGGCTCTATAGTACCAATGTTTATAACTCCGTACGCTTTGTTAAAGTAAGCCAAGTTGTCATGAAACTGTATGACTTTTAGACCTTTTTTATCACTCATCTTTTGGCTCCACTCGCGCATCTTTTGGTTCCACATCTTTGAAAATTCGGCATAGTTTTTTTCATAGACTTCTTTATCAACTCTGTCGATAGAGATTAAAAACTCTTTAATTGTATTTGCCAGATGCAGAATATTTTTTGGGTCAAGATGAAAGTGCGGATTGCCATCAGGATGGATGTCGCCATCTTTTCTATCGACTTCACTTGGCTTGTTTATAAGCTCTACATGATGCGAGAGATTTAAAAATGTTGCAGATGATGGCGAAGTTTTCGGATTGCCTGCGCGGTTTATAAGAGGGGGAAGCCAGCCGATTTCAAGCTGTCCTCCGTTCATAATGAGCGCATCAGCATTTCTAACTTTTGCGATTAGCGAAGGGCGCGGAATGATAAAGTGCGGGTCCCAGTTTCCCTTTGCTAAAACCGTAGTCGTAATATGCTCCCCGCCTATTGTTTTAGTAAGCGCCCCAATGTATGGGTAGCTTACTGCGATATTTAGATGAGCTAACAGTGTTAGCGGCAGCAGTGTTATAAGTGTTAGTAGTTTTTTCAAATGTACTCCAATCTGCCTCAAATGAGGCTAATAAATTTCTTTTATAACCTTACGAAGCGAATGATTCTGCAACGGAAGGGTCAAATCTCGCACGGCGAGATTTGGGGTACCCACCGTGAAGCCTAAATGAGCGAGTATGTGTTATAAAAGATTTTCTAATTAAAAACTATGAGCACCGTGCGCGCCGATAGAGATATTTGCCTGAAGGATGATAGTGTTTATCTTCTCTCTTTGACCGTCTTCGTTGAACATTGCATAATCTTGGCTGTACTGCAGTCTGAATCTTGCAAACTCGCTTGTGTGATACTCTACCATTGCCGTGTATTTGTCAAGACCGTCTGGCTGTTCTACGTCAAAACCCGCTTTAGTAACATCATTTTTCAAAATAGTATCGTATCTTAGACCCATTTTCCAGTTTTTATCGTGCGTATAGATAAGCTGTGAGTAGAGACCGCTCTGTTTTTTAAGCATAGATGGCGAGCCTGTTACGTTTCCGTCCACATCCAGTGCAAATTGAGTACCGTCAAGCTCTCTCTCCAAATATTCACTCTGCCATTTTATAGAGCTGTATGAATCCAAAGAGTGTAAAAGTACAAAATCCGCACCGTATAGTTTTGCATCGCCTGAAAATGCATGCGGGTTCTCTGCGTCTGCGCTGTGGTCAATTCTTGATGTACCTTGCGCATAAGAGATACCGCCGAGGATTGTTGTGTCGCCTATATCGTGAGAGGCTTTGATGTAGCCTACATAAAGAGCAGGACCATCTTCGCCCTCTGCTATCGGGTTTTCAACATCGCCGATAGTCTCTTTGCCGAACATCTGCTCGTTTTCGCCCTGAAGTATCTCAAAACCTGCCATCAGGTAAAAAGGAGTAGGCGCTGTCCATTGAATCTGTGCACCTACTTCATTGATACCGTGCATTCCTAAAAATGACTCATAAACCAAAGGCATATCTGCAAAATCCCAAGAATGATGGTGATGTTCGTTGAGGTAACCGAAGTTTGAGTTAAACTTCCCGCCCTTCAGTTTTGTGCCGTGCCCAAGAGCATTTGAGGTAAAGAAAAGCTCCTCAATTTCAACGCCGTTCTCTGAGAAGTGAAATATACCGTCCATTGTAAAGAACGGGTCAACCGAGCTAGATAACACAAGCTCTGCATAGTTTAGGTTAAATCCATTCTCTGCATTGTAAGTCGCATGATTGTCATCGCCATGAGAGTGTGAACCAAGCAGACCGTGAACCACACCAGGGACTTCGAGGTGCCCAACTTCTGCATCTTTTACACTTCTATCAACATAAGAAGCATCCATGACCAAAGAGATATCTGGAATAAATTTTGACTGATCAAAAGTTCTTTTTTCTACCGGAAGTACATCCGCACCATAAACTAAAGTCGCGCATAGTGCGCTTGATAATAATATTTTTTTCATAATTTTCTATCCTAAGGAATAATATATTTTTTTGTTTTTGTAATGATTGTTTTTTTGGGGTTTAGGATAGAGCGGGTGGTGCGCGGTTCTGGTTGGAGTAACTCTCTATATGAAGATATGAAATAGGCGCTTTGTGAGCGATCGCTTCAAAGTGAAAAATCTCAATATCTGATGCAAATTTAATTGCATCATCAGATACTAGGTTGTTATTAACAGTACATACCAAACAGGTTGATGCGTCGTTATGCTCAATATGCTCTACCTCATGGATAGCAGCAAAGCTTGTAACAATGGCAAAGATAATGCAAAGCAGTACGTTAAATTTCATAAGTGCAATTTTAGCATATTTTTTATCTCTTGTTGAAGTCTGATTTAAGGTTTTAAAAACTATGATGACAATCATACAGAGCATAGGAGTAAAGAGTGTTTCATACAAAAAGCGCAGAAGAGACTCTTGGGGGTTTAGAGTGCAGCGTTGATGGGCTAAGTAGTGAGGAGGTTGCGCTTCGCGCTCGTCACTACGGTAAAAATGTTTTACCCGAGGGTGAGAAGCGCACTCTTTTAAATATATTTATTGAACAGTTTAAAAGCCCTGTCATCTATGTTCTGCTTATCGCTGCCGTTATATCTCTGGCTATCAAAGAGTTCAGTGATGCCGGTTTTATTATGGCGGCGCTTCTTGTCAATGCCGTAGTTGGAACATATCAGGAGTACAATGCCGGCGAGAGGGCGGATGCTCTTAAAAAAGTGATTAAGACCTATGTGAATGTCTTAAGAGACGGCAACAAAGTAGAGATACTAAGCGAAGATGTGACATTAGGCGATATTGTCTTTTTTGAATCAGGCGTAAAGGCTCCCGCCGATATACGTCTTATAAAAACAAATGATCTGCAAGTAAATGAATCGCTTCTTACAGGCGAGTCTATCGAAGTAAGCAAAAATCCACAATATATCTCTCAGGACGAAGATGAACCCATAGGAGAGAGACAGAATATGCTCTACGCCGGCTCTTTGGTTACAAAAGGTCGGGCATTTGGAGTTGTAACAGCGATCGCACAGCAGACGGAAGTCGGTAAAATAGCCTCTCTTCTGGCAGAGGCAAAGATCGCAAAACCGCCGTTGATGCTTAGAATGGAGAAGTTCTCTTTCAACATCTCTAAAATAATAAGCGGCGTTGCGCTGCTTATCATCATGCTCGGCGTTTATCAGGATATGCCGCTAAAAGATATCTTTTTTCTCACGGTAGCTCTTGCGGTATCCGCCATTCCCGAAGGGCTTCCTGTCGCAATTACTGTCGCGCTTAGCGTTGCAAGCAGTGTAATGAGCAAGAGAAATGTAATTGTGCGCAAGCTCTCCGCAATTGAAGGGCTTGGTTCATGTACATTTATAGCAAGTGACAAAACAGGAACTATGACGCAAAACCGTCTAAGCGTTGAACACTTTATAACTCCCGAAAAAACTTATAGCAGCAGCGAGGCAGTAGATGAGCATATAGTTTTAAGTGCTCTTTTATGCAATGAATCAACTCATCGTAAGGAGGAGGGAGAGTATCTCTTTATAGGCGATCAGGTGGATATAGCACTATCGAGATATGCCCTGCTGCTTGACGAGACTCTTTTTAAAAAGTTTGAAAACATAAAGCCAATCGCACAGATCCCTTACGAACCTCTCAATAAATACTCGGCCTCAAGCTATGAGATCGATGGCAAAAAAGTTGATTTTATTAAAGGCTCACCTGAGGTCATTCTTGCCAAAAGCGAACTTGCCAATGATGAGAAAGAGCACGCTTTAAAACAGGTTGATGAGTGGGCGGCTAACGGGTTTAGAAACATAGCTTTGGCATACAGAGTGAACAGCGGCAGTGGCATCGCAGAGGATGGTTATGTATATCTTGGATTTGCGGCTATAACCGATCCGCTCAGAGAGGGAGTTAAAGAGGCTCTGCGCACTGCAGAAGAGGCGGGAATTGAGGTGGTTATGGTTACTGGCGATCACCCAAATACCGCATTTTATATAGCTAGAGAACTCGGTATTGCCGTAAGTAGAGATGAGATAATGGACGGAGTGGCGATCGCTCACTGGAAGGAGAGGGGAGCGCAAAAAGAGGAGATAGCAAGCAAGCGCGTCTTTGCAAGGGTTTCTCCCGAGCAGAAGCAGCTTATAGTCAAAACATTTCAAGAACTCGGTCACTTTGTAGCGGTAACGGGTGACGGTGTAAATGACGCGCCCGCACTTAAGTTTGCAAACATCGGTATAGCTATGGGCAAAAGCGGTACGGATGTAGCCCGTGAATCAAGTGACTTGATACTCACAGATGACCACTTCGGTTCTATCGTTAACGGTGTTGAAGAGGGGCGCGTAGCGTATGACAATATCAGAAAGGTCATCCATCTTCTTATAGCTACGGGGTTTGCAGAGATAGTGCTCGTGCTCCTCTCGATCATATTTTTTATCCCCATTCCGCTTCTGCCCGTACAAATACTCTGGCTAAACCTTGTTGCAAACGGCATACAGGATGTCGCACTGGCCGTTGAGAAGGCTGAACCGGGAGTGTTAAAACGAAAGCCGCGCGATCCAAAAGAGCCTATATTTAACAGGACTATGATAAGCAGGGTGGTTGTGGGCGGTTTGCACATGGGTATCTCGGCATTTGCTCTTTTTTATACACTGCTTGAGTTTGGGTATCAAGAGGAGGCGGCAAGAAATATCACACTGCTTATGATGGTACTTTTTGAGAATGTTCACGCTTTTAATTCACGCAGCGAGAACAGATCAATCTTCAAGATCGACCACGCTAAAAATATGCTTTTTTGGATATCCGTCATCTCTGCACAAGGCATTCATATGATAGCGATGTACACACCTTTTATGCAGTCCATACTCAGTGTTCAACCGGTTAGTTTGGAGATGTGGGCAACACTGCTGCTCATTGCCCTGACCTTGGTAGCGGTGATGGAAGCAGAGAAGTTTTTTAGAAAAAAATTATATTGAAGAACTAAAACATACAGTTGGTATATTATGCCATTTATGGCATAATATGCTTAAAGGACATTTATGACAAGAGCAGAATTGATAAATAAGATAAAACATAGAAAAAAAGAGCTTAACATCACTATGGAAAATCTAGCCAAATTGTCAGATATTGGGATGAGAACGCTCAATAGATTTTTTGCCGGTGACGATGTAAAACTCAGCACGGTTGAAAAGATAACAAATATACTTGGTCTTGATTTTGCAGGAAATGAGATCATTTCACTTAATAAACTTAAAGCAAAAAGAGCCAAAGAAAAAGCGATCTTTATGGTATCACTTGTTCAAAGCACATCTGCTCTTGAAATGCAGGGGTTAGAAAAAAGCAGTATAGATAAAATGATTTATAAATTTGAGCAAGAGTTTTTAAGCGGTCAATATAAAGATAGGCTTTGGGTGGCGTGATGATAGATTCTACTAAGCCTATCGATGACGCAACACCCATCAATGATGTATCGGGTTTAAAACTTCCAAAAGGAAAAGTTTATACACTTAAAGAGATACATGAAAAAGAAGCCCAGAATATTGCAAAAGCAATACTGAAATATCTCTCAGCCACACCTTCAACAAAAGAAGCACCTTTTAGTTATAGCTGGATGATGGAGTTGCATTATGAGATGTTTGGCGATGTATGGGAGTGGGCTGGAAAATTTAGAAAAATAGAGCTCTCCATAGGTATTCAAGCTTATCGTGTGTCGATGGAGCTTAAAAATCTGTGTGATGATGTGGAGTATTGGAGTAAAAACAAGACATATGATCTGTTTGAGATAGCTACAAGGATGCATCATCGAGCAGTTCAAATTCACCCATTTCAAAATGGAAATGGTAGATGGAGCAGAATGTTGGCAAATATTTATTTAAGACAACATGGCAAAATGCCTGTTCGTTGGCAAGAGGATTTATTAGCTAAAGAAAATCCCAAAAGAAGTAAGTATATCAGCGCTTTAAAAAAGGCTGACAATGGGGATTATAGTAAACTGATTGAGATGCACAGAGTGACATATTAATCAGACAAAGCGGGTCACAGAACTGCTTTGTCCACTTTCTTCTCTTCCAAATCACTCACAATCACGCGCATCTTAAAGAGTGAGTCCGGATTGAGCGAGATGGAGTCTATGCCCTCTTGCACTAGAAACTCAGTGATTTCAGGATAGTCAGACGGTGCCTGACCGCAGATGCCTATGTATTTGCCTCTCTCTTTGCACGCTTTTATCGCCATCTGCAGCATTCTCTTAACCGCTTCGTTTCTCTCATCAAAAATATGGGCGATCTTTGCACTCTCTCTGTCAACGCCAAGAGTGAGCTGTGTGAGGTCATTTGAGCCGATGGAGTAGCCGTCAAACAGCTCTAAAAATTTGTCGGCCAGTATGACATTTGCGGGGATTTCGCACATTGCATATATCTCAAGTCCGTCTTTGCCTTGAGAAAGACCTTGCTTGTTCATGATCTCTATAACTTTTTTTCCCTCATCAGGCGTGCGGACAAAGGGGATCATTATTTTGATGTTGCTAAGTCCCATCTCCTCACGCACTCTCTTAAGTGCTTCACACTCCCACTCAAACGCCTCACGGTAGCTCTCGTCATAGTAGCGGCTAGCCCCTCTAAAGCCTATCATCGGGTTCTCTTCCTCTGCCTCATAAAGAAGTCCGCCCAGCATATTGCGGTACTCGTTGCTCTTAAAATCACTTGTTCTGATAATGACAGGTTTTGGGTAAAAAGCCGCAGCGATCATGCCTATGCCTTCGCTCAGTTTTTGCAAAAAGAACTCTTTTGTATCACGGCATGGAGTCATAAAGGAGCGTATCTTCTCTTCGTCTTTGACGTTTTTGCCTTTATACATATCGACAAGCGCCATCGGATGTGCAGCGATTGAGTTGTTCATGATGAACTCCATTCTGGCAAGTCCTACGCCGTCGTTTGGCAGCTTTGCAAAATGAAAAGCTTCTGCGGGATTTCCGACATTTACAAATATCTTTGTTTTGGTAGGTTTTAGCTCTTTCATATCTATGGTCTTGACGCTAAAAGGAACTTCTCCCTCATAAACATACCCCTCGTCCCCCTGCGCACAGCTAACTGTTACTATCTGAGCATCTTTAAGCACTTCTGTAGCGTTCGTGCATCCGACGACAGCAGGAACTCCTATCTCACGTGCAACTATCGCCGCATGACATGTGCGGCTTCCGCGATTTGTTATAACGGCAGAAGCTTTTTTCATGATCGGTTCCCAGTCGGGATTTGTAGAGTCAGCAACCAAAATATCGCCCTTACTGAAGCGTTCAAACTCCGTCGTGTCCTTTATAATGGTCACTCTTCCGCTTCCTATTTTATCTCCAACCGCTCGTCCTGATGTCAAAATTTTTGCATCTTTAAGCCCATCAAGCGTGTATCGCTCGTTTGTAAGGCTTTTATTCTCTTGGTTTTTTACGGTCTCTGGTCTTGCCTGAACGATGTAGAGCTTGTCATCGTCTCCGTCTTTCGCCCACTCGATGTCCATTGGACGACCGTAATGCCCCTCGATAATAAGCGCTTCATGTGCTAGTTCCATAACCTCATCATCGGTTATGGAGAAACTGTTTTGCTCCTCTTTTGTAGTGGCGATATTTAGGGTGCGGGATTTTTTATCATATAGCATCTTCTCTTTTTTGCTTCCCAAAGAGCGTTTTAGTATGGTTCTTTTGCCCTCTTTAAGCGTAGGTTTAAAGACAAAAAACTCATCCGCATTGACTCGTCCGCTTACTACATTCTCGCCCAAGCCCCAGATGGAGTTTATGAGTATGAGATTTTCTGAGCCGCTCTCAGTGTCTATGGTGAACATAATCCCGCTTGAGGAGATGTCACTTCGCACCATCTTTTGAACACCGACCGAGAGAGCGACTTTGAAGTGACTGAATCCACGGCTTGTGCGGTAGCTGATGGCACGGTCTGTAAAGAGCGAAGCGAAACATCTTAGGACACTATCTAAAAGTTCATCTTCGGTGCCAACATTTAAAAAGGTCTCCTGCTGCCCAGCAAAAGAGGCATCGGGAAGGTCTTCCGCCGTTCCTGATGAGCGAACAGCTACATCTACGCTCTCTTTGCCGTACTCGTTTGAGAGAGTTTTATACGCCTCTTTAAGCTCTTCAACAAGGGTTTTAGGAAGATGTGAGTTTAATATGAGATTGCGGACTTTAAGCCCGCGCTCTTGAAGATTGTTCGTATCGCTAATATCGAGATCATTTAAGATGGAAGCTATCTTATCTTTAATAGAGTTCTCCTCCAAAAGAAGCCAGTAGGCGTCACTTGTAGTTGCAAAACCGTTTGGAATATTTACACCTTTTGGGGTCAGGTTCTGGTACATCTCCCCAAGTGAGGCATTTTTGCCGCCGACTATCGCAATATCGCCTATGTTTAGTTCGCTGAAAAATCGTATATATTTCATAAAGATACCTTTTTGCGAAAATTATAGATTATGTTAGCATAATTTGATGACTATTTAAGTCTCTTCTCCTCTTGGATCAAGGGAAGCAGACTCCGCACCCGAGATACTGGGGATATTGACAAAAACGCTCATATTCTCATCAGGCACTCTCTCCCTTGAGAGCGCGTAGAAGCCTAGAAGAATGCTTAGAGTTAAAAAAGAGATAAATATAAAATCATCAAAAAGATATGTCCCTGCTCCTATGATAAGCGGTGCGGCAAAAGAGCCCAGACCGTAAGCAAAAAGCAGAGTTCTGCTTATCTCTATGATGTTCTTGTTCTCATCAACGACATCATTTGCACGTGCCACCGCCAAAGGGTAGAGGCAGAATATGCCCACTCCAAGAAGCGCCCCCAAGATATAAAAGCTCTTCTCATCGTATGCCAAGAGCAGAAACCCGATGGATACAATAGCGATAAAAAAACCGCTAAATGCTATCATCCTTCTTCTTCCAAGCCTGTCTGAGAGTATTCCTATGGGCCATTGAGAGAGAAGAGCTCCTATGATGGTGATGGTCATAAAGATGGAGACCGTCTGGATAGAGCCAAATGTCTCCACTATAAAAACCGGTATCATGGTGAAAAATCCGCCGACAAAAAAGCCTCCTATGAAACTGCTTGCAAGCGCTAATGGGGCAATGCTAAATATCTTAGGGAGGCTGTATCTCTCAAAAGGCTCTAAAATAGGCTCTTTTATCTTTGTCATAGAGATAAAGATTACCGAGAAAAGAACCAAAATCGAGCCGATAACAAAAAAGATAGAGCCGCTTTGATCGCCGATATTTAGAAGAAGCTGACCGATCGCCGTGGATAGATAGAAGATGATCGTGTAGATGGCAAGTATCTTCCCTCTGTGTGATGGTGAGCTTTTTTCATTGAGCCAGCTCTCCAAAATGATAAGCAGCCCGTAGTAGGCAAAACCCGATAGCAGCCTTAAAATTGCCCAGAAGAGTTCGTTAAAGTAGAGGCTGTGTCCCAAAAAACCTATGATCATAATGGAGGCAAATGTAGCGAAACTTCTTATATGTCCGACGCTTGATATTATCTTCTGGCTAAAGATGGATGAGCCTATGGCTCCCAGAAAAAAGGATGCGTTGATAAGACCGATGGCAATATTGCTTGAACCCGTCTCTTTGAGATGAACGCCTATAAAAGTCAAGATCATCCCATACCCGATAGCCAAGAATCCTATTGCAAAAAATAGGGATGATATGGGCAGCAGGGAGAATTTCTCTTTTATAATCATCTTTTTTGTCCTTCTCTATTAGCACTTCGTTCTACTAGAATTCGCTAAAACCCTCTTGTAGTAAAATGGAGATCTTCTTTGCCGCATTTGTAAGAACCGTATTCTTATCGCTCTCTTGCTCTTGTGTTATTGTAAAACCTAAAATTTTGGACCTGTTAATTGTAAGCTCGCTCTTTGTCGTAGCTGTTAGGTCTTTGGTTTTGTTGTGCGCATGAAGAGTGATTATAAGCTGCAGCAACTCTCTCTCTTCGTCTTTAAAGATATTTTTTTCTGAGATCTCTTCTTCTCTAAATAGATTCGCTTTCGTGTCAAGCAGATATTCACTCTCAACATTTAGCGACTCTTTCTCTTTTGCATCCAGAGAGATTCTAAAACATCCGGTAGTTTTAAGTGACTTCGCAAGAGTGTCTCTGATCTCATCCTCGGTTATGTGAAATGACTCGTCACCGTTTTTTATTTCGATCTCATTTAGATAAAGCGTTGCTACTTCAGCACTGCACAGCCCTTCGTTCTGGATATTTAAAACTCTCTTTTTATCTACACATCCCGATGCAAAGAGAAGCACAAGCAGTGCTAGTAAAATTTGTTTCATAGCGGTACACTCCATTTTTAATATGTGGCAGTATAACATAACAGAGTTATCTCAAAATTGTTATTGTCTCTCTTGCGATTTGGAGTTCTTCATCGGTTTTGATCACAAACACTTTTATTTTGCTTGATTCACTTGAGATAAGCAGGCTATTTTTGAGGTTTGCCTCCTCATCCAAAAAGATCCCGAAAATTTCAAGATCTCGCAAGATTTCTGCTCTAAGAGATGATGAGTTCTCACCTATTCCTGCTGTAAAAACCAGCGCATCGACTCTTTTTAAAAGAGTCATATAGGAGCCAATGTATTTTACAACCCTTCTTTTTAACATCAAAAGAGCCAAACGAGAGAGTTCATCATCTCTTTTTTGAATCTCTCTTACATCTTTTTGAGCGCAAATTCCCAGAAGTCCCGAGCGTTTGTTAAGAAGTTCATCTACCTCATCAACACCAAGAGAGAGCTCTCTTTGAAGATAAAGAACTACGGCGGGGTCAATATCTCCGCATCTACTTCCCATTATAAGCCCCTCCAGAGGGGTAAATCCCATAGAGGTGTCGATACTTTTGCCATTTTCTATGGCGCAGATGCTTGAGCCGTTTCCAAGATGAAGCGTTATCATATTGCACTCCGTGGCATCTTTTTGCATTGTTTTTGCAGCCTCTTGCATAACAAATGCGTGCGACGTTCCGTGAAAACCATATTTTCTGATTTTATGTTTCTCATAGAGCTCATAAGGCAGAGCGTAGAGGTACGCCTCTTTTGGCATCGTTTCATGAAATGCAGTGTCAAAAACCGCGACTTGCGCTACGTTTGGAGCCTTTTTCTGGCTGATGCGGATTCCCTCAAGATTTACTCCGTTATGAAGGGGTGCTAGGGGGATAAGCTCTTCTATTTTTTTTAAAACCGCATCGTTAATTACAACAGCTTCTTTGAAATGCTCAGCTCCATGAACGACCCTGTGCGCCATTGCATCAAGTGAAGCAAAGTTTGCAACAATATTTTCTTCGCTTAGAATGCTATTTATCTTCTTAAGCGCTTCATGATGTGTCGCTATAGCCTCTTTTTGCGTAAATCTTCTCTCTTTTTGCCTAAATGTTACAAGAGAGCTCTCCTCGCCGATCTTCTCGACAACAATGCTCGCCAACATCTCTTCGCTAGGCATTAGAAAAATTTTACACTTTATAGATGAGCTTCCGGAGTTTATGACGGCTATCTTCAACCTCTCTCTCCTGCTTGAATCGCCGTAATTAGGATGGTGTTTACAACATCTTTAACGCTGCATCCGCGGCTTAGATCATTTATGGGTTTTTTAAGTCCTTGCAGGATCGGTCCTATGGCTACTGCATTTGTAGAGCGCTGAACTGCCTTGTAGGTGTTGTTTCCAGTATTTAGATCGGGGAAGATAAAAACGTTTGCTTCTCCTGCCACCTTTGAGTTTGGAAGTTTAAGAGATGCAACGCTTTTGTCAATCGCCGCATCGTACTGGATAGGTCCCTCTATCTCAAGTTCAGGCTCCATTTTGCGGGCAAAGAGCGTTGCTTGGCGCACTTTGTCGACATCTACGCCGCTTCCGCTCTCGCCGGTTGAATAGGAGAGCATTGCCACCTTTGGTTCTATCCCAAAGATGTGTGCGGTTCTAGCACATGAGATGGCTATCTGAGCAAGTTCATCCGCATTTGGGTCTTGATTGAGAGCACAATCTCCATAGACCAAAACCTTTGTTTTTAAACACATAAAAAAGAGGCTTGAGACTATGGTTACATCAGGTGTGGTCTTTATGATCTGAAGAGCAGGTCTTATGGTGTCCGCGGTTGAGTGCACGGCGCCGCTTACCATACCGTCTGCATAACCCAGATGTACCATCATAGTTGCAAAGTAGTTCTTATGCGTCATTGCATCTTTTGCATTTTGGCGGCTTAAACCCTTCTCTTTTCTCAGCTCGTAAAAAAGATCGCTAAACTCTTGCATAAGGGGTGAAGTCTCTGGATCGATAACTGCAGCTCTGCTAAGATCAAGACCCAATCTTTGGTAACTCTCTTTTATCTCCTCTTCATCTCCCAGTAGCACTATATCTGCAACGTCTCTGCGAAGGATTATCTCCGCTGCCCTTAGTATTCTCTCATCCAGACTCTCAGGCAGGAGTATCTTTTTTCTCTTTTTTTGAGCCATTTCAAAGAGTTTATACTCAAACATCATCGGAGTCATCACTTTGCTCTGATGCGTTTGAATCCTCTGCTCAATCGCTTTGATATCCACCGAGGAGTTAAAGAGTCCAAGGGAGAGAGCTATCTTCCTTTCGCTCTCTACTCTTAGCCTTGAGTGAATGTTCGATAATTTTTTCGCATTCTCGTAGCTGTCAAACGGGACAGACAAAATAGGAATATTGTAATCTTTAAGTCCAAAGAGTATCTTTTGAATATTAGGGTTCAGCTCTGTGCCCGAGACAAGCAGGATCGCGCTTATTTTTGCAAACTCTTTTGAGTAAAAGGCACCCACAATCCCAAGAATGATCTCTGATCTATCAGCCTCAACGATAACAAGATCATCCTCTTTGATAGAGTTCAAAAAGCTCTCAACACTGCCTGTAGCTATTTTAAACCCTCTTACGGCTCTAGTGTTGCAGGAGTTAAAGCAGTGCGTGACCTTGGCACCTAAGACCTCTATGACATCTCCTATGGTCGGGACATCAAGCTCTTTTACCTCTTTTAATATATATATATTTGCATCGATGCCATGAAGTTTTTCTTTGAGTTTTACATAACTCTTCTCATCCACTCTGTTTATGAATGTAGCAAAATGGGAAGATTCATGAGATGAGATATTTTCTCTCTCTATCAATACGTTTTCGTAAATATCCTGCAGAGATCTATCTTTTGCGTTAATGATGTTTATGATCGGCGCGCCGAAGTTTTGGGCAAGCAGCATATTTAAGTCATACTCTATCGTAGGTGTTAAAAACTCTCTTCTTATGCCTTCGCAAAGAACAAAATCATAACTCTCTTCGAGCTTTTTAAATTTTTTTATAAGCTCATCTATAAGTTCGTTGCTTCGCTTTGAGGCGATCATGCTCTCTATGTGATCCAAATCAAAGCCATAGGCATCCTCATACTCCATATCAAGCTCATACTTTTGTAAAATAAAGTCGATATCTTTGTCACGAACATCTCTGCTAAGAATAATAGGGCGAAAAAAAGCGACTTTGTGCAGGTTTCTCTTTAGTATCTCCATCATCCCTATGGAGATAAAAAGTGAACCTGCGTTCTTTTGGCCTGCAGATATATAGAGTGATTTGATCTTCATGTATCTACCTAAAAATTGATATCTTAAATCTTAGAATGTTTTTTGTTAAAAGCGGCTGTAGTTGCAAATATAAAAAAACAAAAGAGAGCTTATGGCAAATAGATAGGCTTGTCATTTTAGAGGAAGTTCATTTACTGTTTTTTACTAGAATTCTAGAATGAATTTTAAAAAAATATGGCTGTTTTTACTTCTCTCTACAATAAGCTTCTCAGTAGTCCATGACTATGCCTTTGCCAAGCTCAAAGATGATCACTACTTTTTAAGCAGTTATATTCATAAAGCTCTCCTGAGTGCATCGGATGAAAAAAGCGCTATTTTATGTGAGCTTCATACAGAGTATCACTCGGCATTTCTTTTTGTAGAAAAACTATCTTATACTCCGGTTGTCCAAGAAAAAGATGAGCTTTTTAAATATAGCAAAACATTTATATCTCTAGCCTATTTCAACTTTTTTAAGCCCCCGATAGCATAACTCTCTAAGCACTTAAAATCTATAAAATTCAAATATAAAAGCATATTTTTATGCACAAAAAGGGTAATTATGAAAATAGTATTCTCTCTTTTGATCGCTGCCTTTTCTCTAAACGCAGCTACGATCACGCTAGATGAGATCCTGCAAAGAGTAAAAGATGAACATCCGCTCTCAAAATCGATCAAATCGCTAAAAGAGGCACACTCCTCACAAAACAGAGCCTCAGAACTAAATGAGCCGCTTGAGTTTTCGGCAGGAGGAGCGTACGCTAAGCCTGATGCAGATAAAGCGGGGTATGAGTATAGCGTTGGTTTGGCTCAAAATATAATGCATCCGGATGCTAAAAAAGGCGCCGCACACTCTGTGAAATACCAGAACGAATCGGAGATCTTAGAGCTGCAGAATGATCTCTTTGTTTTGCGCCAAGAGGTAAAGCTTCTCTACCACGTCAACTGTTTAAACCAAAAAAACACTCTGCAGTATAGAGACTCTTTTTTGGCTTTTGAGAAGTTTTATGAGAAAAAGAAGAGAGCCTATGAGCATGGCGAGATCTCTAAAAAAGATCTTTTAGCGCTTCAAATAGAGCTCGATAGGATCCAAGCCGAGTATAAGCTTTATGAGAATGAGGTGAATATCTCCCGTGACAATCTGGAGTCCAAAGCTCTTTTGCCATCTTTGAGAGAAGATGAGCTCTTCTGTAAAGACATCGTGCCGATCACAAAAGAGCTACAGTTTGATTATGAAGGCGAGACGCTTTTAGAGCAGTCGATCGATAAAAAGATCTTGACATATCAGAGTGATTTTGAGAGGTATAACGTCTCTTTTGACTCTTTTACTCTTGGAGCAGCTTATGAGAATGAGCTTGATACTGATAGATTTGTCTTCTCGCTCTCTATGCCGCTTAATTTTACAAACTCCTTTAACGAAGATAACCGTGCAGCAGCTATGCATAAAAAAAGTGCGCTTATGCACGAAAAAGAGGGAGTAAGGTTACAGAAGAGCTCATATGCAGAGGCGCTTAAAAAAGAGCTCTTGCAAAATTATGAAAATATAACCGCATACCAAGCTATGGTACAGAAGTATGAAAATGAGCTGATGCCTCTTGTAAAAAGCGCTTATGAACTTGGGGAGGACTCCGTTATAGAGTATCTTTTAAGCCAAAGAGAGCTTACAAGCCTTAAAAAAGAGCTTATCGAACATTACAAAAAATATTACGAAACACTATTTAAACTCTATAGCATTTTACAAACGAAGGAAGAACTATGAAAAAAATAATTATGGTGCAGATGCTATTTGCACTTTGGCTTAGCGCAGATGTCACACTTACACCACAAGAGGAAAAAAGCTGGCAGATTCAGAGTGCCAAAGCAAAAGAGGTCACACATGTGCCTCTTGATGTCTATATGATGCAGGTCACTATCCCGCCAAAACTTCTTCACACTACCTCCTTGCCTTATGAAGCACAAGTGGCGCAGCTGCACAAAACAGAGTTTGAGAGTGTAAAAAAAGGTGAGCTTCTTGCAACTTTGAGTTCACAAGAGTGGATAGAGGCGCAAAAAGAGGCAATCGATACTTGGATAGAGCTCTCATATAGTAAAAATGAGGCAGATCGAAAAGCGCAACTCTGCAAAGAGGAGATAATTGCCCAAAAAGAGTGCCTGATAGCTAATGAGAATATGAAAAGAGACACCATAAAGCTTCAAGCTTCAAAAGCGCTTCTTAGATCTTACGGAGCGACGGATGGGATGATTCAAAAACTCTTTGAAGAACTCGCAATTTTTACAAATATCGAACTTCGCTCACCGGTTAACGGGGTGGTTTTACAAACAGATATTCAAGTAGGCAAGAATGTCTCTCCATCAAGCGCTCTTTTTGTTATAAAAAGAGACGGAGAAAATTGGATAGAGTCAGATATTCCACAAGAGGTTGCAAAAACTCTGCAGCCTTTGCAGGAGGTTACTTTAAAGGTTGGCAAAGATGAGATAAGATCGAAGATACTCCTTATATCTCCTACTCTTCACCCTCTTAATCAGACAAGATATGTTCGTTTTGTTCTTCCAAAAGATGCGAATCTTCTAGCCGGACTCAGAACAAAGGTCGAATTAAGTGTTGCAAAACGCGCTTTTGTAGTCAGCAAGAAAGCTCTTATCAGAGAAGATGAAGAGAATATGGTGTTTGTAAAAAAAGGAGAGACATACAGTTTGCTCAAAGTAAATGTGCTCTCAGAGAATCGTGACGTTTGTTATCTGGAGTATCAAGAGGAGCTTAAAGAGCCGATCGCCGTGAGTGGAACAAGCATCCTGCAAAATAGACTCCAAGAGGACGAATAATGCGCCAGCTTATCTCTTTTGCGCTCTCACAGAGGCTTTTTACATCTCTGTTGGCTCTTGTAATATTGGGTTTTGGTATCAAGTCATACAACAATCTTGCAGTAGACGCTTTTCCGGATATTTCGCCTACGCAGGTAAAAATTATTATGAAATCAAGCGGTATGACGCCTGATGAGGTGGAATCACGCATTGTTATTCCGGTTGAGATGGGGATGCTTGGAATCCCATATCAGACAATTATTCGCTCAACTTCAAAATATGGCATCTGTGATATTGCCATCGACTTTGAAGAGGGAACTGATATATATTGGGCACGTCAGCAGGTAAGCGAGCGTCTTAATGCCATAATGGATGAGCTACCTGCAAATCTTGAAGGAGGGCTTGCCCCCATCAGTACGCCGCTGAGTGAAATTTTAATGTTTACGATCGAGTCGCCTACACTTGATCTAATACAAAAACGCTCTTTACTTGACTGGGTTATCGCACCTCAGATCCGTTCTATTAACGGTGTAGCGGAGGTCAACTCTCTTGGAGGCAAGGTTAAGACCTATGAAGTGACACCAAGGCTCGATATGATGCGAACCTACCAGATCACGCTTGAGCAGCTTCTTGAAACTTTGGAGAAAAACAACTTAAATGATGGTGCAGGACGTGTGACACAAGGGGTAAACAGCGTGCTTGTGCGTAGTGTTGGGAGGATCAATGATATTTATGATATTGAGAACTTAAGTGTTACGACAATTGCAAACAAGCCCATCTATATAAAAGATATAGCAGATGTGCATATCGGTCACCTCACGCGCGCAGGTTTTTCAACAAAAAATGGAAATGGCGAGGCGGTGCAGGGGATAGTTTTAGGACTTAAGGGGGCAAATACACAAAAAGTTGTCAAAGAGGCAAAAGAGAAGCTCTTAAAAATGGAGTCAATGCTTCCTGTTGATACAAAAATAGAGATCTTTTATGATCGCTCAAGCCTTGTTGATCTCGCGACAGATACCGTAAAAAATTCACTAGTGGAAGCAACTGTTCTTATTATCATTGTTCTTCTACTTCTGCTTGGAAACTTCGCTTCAGCTTTTAGCGTCGCACTTATCTTGCCATTTGCGCTGCTTATGAGTTTTATTGCTATGGATTACTTCGATCTGAGCGCTAATCTTATGAGTCTGGGTGGTCTTGCCATTGCAATAGGCATACTAGTCGACTCCGCAGTTGTTATGGTTGAGCACATTACTGCAGAGCTTGGAAATGAGAAGCGTAAAAATGAGAAAAAGACGCACATTATCTATCATGCTGCAGTTGAGATGGCGCCATCTATCGTAACTGGCGTGCTTATCATCATCATTGTATTTATGCCGCTCTTAACGCTTGAAGGATTGGAGGGAAAACTCTTTAAGCCTGTGGCACTTAGTATCGTGTTTGCTCTTTTTAGTTCTCTAATACTTGCACTGACGCTTATACCGGTGCTAAGTTCGTTTATACTGAAAATTCGTCCCGATAAAGAGTCTTGGCTGATTCAAATTTTGCTAAAGTTTTTTAAGCCTACCCTTGATTATGCGATCAAACATGCGACTGTCGTCTTTGTCACTGTCTTTTTGCTCTTTGGCTTCTCTCTTTACCTCGCTTCAAAAACTGGTAAAGCCTTTATGCCGACCATGGATGAGGGAACTATGATTGTAATGATAGAGTCTCTGCCATCCATCAGTCTTGAGGAGAGCATAGAGCTTAACAATAAGATTCAGACAAAATTGATGAGAGATGTTCCTGAGATTTCATCTATAGTAGCACGCACCGGAACTGACGAGCTTGGACTTGACCCGATGAGCCTAAACGACACAGACACTTTTTTTATTCTCAAACCGCAAGAGGAGTGGCGCGAGCCCTCAAAAGAGTGGGTAAAAAATGAGATAAGAAAATCTCTTGATGAGATGCGTGGGGTAGAGTATGTTTTTACGCAGCCCATTGAGATGCGTATCTCTGAGATGCTAACGGGAGTTCGCGGTGATTTGGCTATCGATATCTTTGGAGAGAGTCATGACGAGCTTGAGAGGATCGCGCAAGAGATAAAAACTATTTTGGAAAAGACAGAGGGAAGTAGGGATGTCTATAAAAAGAGCAATGAAGGGGTAGAGTATCTTGAACTTAGTTTTAACAAAGAAGCTCTTGGCTACTATGGAGTGAGTGAGCAGGAAATTGCCCTATTTATGAAAACAATGGTCAATGGGACTCAGGTAGGCATCATCCAAGAGGAGATGAGGCGGATTGACCTTATGGTCAAAGGCAACTCTGCTATGCAAAACTCTCTTAATACTCTAGAGTCGCTCTACTATACTCTTGGAGATGGCAGAAGTGTGCCGCTGAAGGCTCTTGTGACATTTTCTAAAACAACGGGTTCGGTGCAGATAGAGCATGAGAACGGCTACCGTAAAACCGTTGTTCAGAGCAATGTGGAAAATCGCGACCTTGTAGGCTTTGTTGAGGATGTAAAGGCGCAAATAGAGCAGAATGTAAATCTGCCAGAGGGGTACTATATAGCCTACGGCGGCGAGTTTGAAAATCAACAAAGAGCGGCTGCAAAACTGATGATAATTGTGCCGATAGCACTTTTTCTGATCTTTATCTTGCTATTTGTCTCATTTAACTCAATAACTCAGGCACTGCTTGTTCTAATAAATGTTCCGCTGGCACTCATCGGTGGATTCGCAGGACTCTACCTAAGCGGCGAATATCTCTCTGTTCCAGCATCGGTAGGTTTTATTGCACTTCTTGGTATTGCGGTCTTAAACGGGGTTGTTCTTGTAAATACATTCAACCATCTTGTGGACAATGGATATAGAGTTATAGACGCCGTACGCCAAGGTACTCTGAAGCGTTTTCGTCCTGTTCTTATGACTGCAACAATTGCGGCATTTGGTCTCGTACCACTGCTTTTTGCAACCGGTCCGGGTTCAGAGATACAAAAACCACTCGCTATTGTAGTCATCAACGGCCTGATAAGTTCTACACTCTTAACACTTATTGTATTGCCGCTACTTTATCTGAAATTTACCAAAGAGTCTGATTTGGAAAAACCGTAGAATTAAAACTATTATGCACTGTAACCGTAGTGCATAATATAAAATTTCTCCTCTATTATTAAAGGCTTTTGGCTACAATTTTGTATGGCAAAGAAAAATAAGAAAAACTCAAAAATAAACCAAAAAATAAGAAAATATTTTGACGACGACCCATTTGACGTAGGAGTCGCAAGAGTAAGCACGCACACGCTAAGCGAGATGTTTACGACACTTGGAATGTATGATATCGATCAGAGCAAAGATATGCTTGTGAAGTTGGCAAGAATGTTGTGGAGCGAGGGGAACGGAGATTTTCGCTCTGACATTTTAAACTTTTTTGCAAGCGAGGGCAAGGTTTATAAATCAACTACTCCAAAAGAGCCCAATTTGGACAGAGAAGATAAGATAGATGTGCTCATAGGCGAACTTGATGTCACACATGAAGAGGCAGCGCTTCTGCATGAATCGTTTGCAGATGTCAGAAGCAAAAAGATTACCATTGAGAAGATGGAGTCAAAACTCCGCCACATCAGGTACAACCTCAAAAAAGAGAGCGTTGAGAAGAGGGTTGACGCTTTTTTTGACATTGACGACTCTTTGGAGTTTAATGCTTCGCTTCACTATGTTTTGTATGGACAGAGCTTTCACAAGATACTCACGCTTAACACAAAAGTCTACGAGTATGAGTATCTACAAGAGTGTGATGAAGCGCAGCTTATAGATGAGATACTGGAAGAAAAAGAGAGAGTCAGAGCAAAAAAACAAAAAGAGATAGAGGCTTTTATAAAAAAGCTCAAAGATCCGCATCCGTACTTGAGCCAAAAAGAGATAGTAGGCGCACTTCGAGCAACTCCGCCAAAGACAAAGGTCTCATACCCGCTTTTAAAAGAGAGTATTCTGCTGGGCATTATCTCAAAAGAGCTAGGAGATGTGGAGATAGAGCTTCACGAGGAGGAGCTTTTAGTAAGAGTGAAAGAGAGTCTGCAGTTGCCATACAGCAAAAAGAGCCAAGAGTACACTTTGGAGCTGCATATAGAGCTTAACTCTCTTTTGGAGGATATTTGGAGTGCGAACGAGCTTGATTTCAGCGACGTTGTAAATGAGTCAAAAAGAGAGCATGAAGAGCAGTCTTTGAGTGATCTAGCGGCTCTTGCAGAGGAGTGTAACTCATACGCCGCTCTGCTTCATCTAACTCCTGAAGCGCTTTATGCCAAAATCTACGATGTGCTTTTAGAGCTGCTGAGCGCATCTCTTAATATCTCTTCAAAAATCGCGCGAAAAAGCGTGAGACGGTTTGTACATAATATACACGATGCGATACTTAAAAAACAGAGATACGAACTCTTGGCGCGCACAATAAGAGAGTTTAAAAACCTTTTCCCGCTAGCACGCGACATGAGAAGAAAGCTAACTCTTCACATAGGCCCGACAAACAGCGGAAAGACTTATCAGGCGATGAAAAAGCTAAAAAATGCCGACACAGGGTACTATCTTGCACCGCTTAGACTTCTCGCACTTGAGGGGTATGAGGAGTTAAGGGAGAGCGGAGTTGAAGCCTCTTTGATAACCGGCGAGGAGCAGATTCTCAGCGAAGAAGCAACACACATCAGCTCAACCATCGAGATGGTAAACTTTGATGTGGATGTAGATGTCTGCGTTATCGATGAGGTGCAGATGATAGATGACCGTGACCGCGGCTGGGCATGGGCAAATGCCATCATAGGCGCACCCGCAAAAGAGATCATTATGACGGGTTCGCCAAACGCAAAAAATGCGGTTATAGCACTTGCCGAGTATCTGGGCGAAGAGCTTGAAATTGTAGAGTTTGAGAGAAAAAATCCGCTCACGTTATTGAATGAGCCTACTCATGAAAAGGACGTAGAGCCTAGCACTGCGATCATCGCTTTTAGCAGAAAAGATGTGCTAAAACTAAAACAGATATTTTCAAAATATTTCAGCGTTAGCGTAGTTTACGGCAATCTCTCCCCAGAGGTAAGGCGTGAAGAGGCAAGAAGATTTCGTGCAGGCGAGACGCAGATACTGGTTGCCACCGATGCCATTGCCATGGGGCTAAATATGCCCATAAAAACCATACTCTTCTCAAAAGCAGAGAAGTTTGACGGCGTAAGCGATAGAAGCCTGCTTCCAAGCGAGATCCATCAGATCTCGGGTCGTGCGGGAAGATTTGGTCTGCATGAGAACGGTTATGTCGGAGCGCTTAGCGGCGATGTTTTAAATGTGATAAAGAAGAATTTTCATAAAGAGGCAAAAGCGATAACCATCCCTTTTAAAGTTATGGCAAATCTTGACCATATAAAGCTTGTGGGAAGTATTTTGGAAGAGAAGTCGCTTCATGAGATACTAAAGTTTTTTGCAAAAAATATGGAGTTTGACGGTCCTTTTATCGCCACAAATCTGGATGATATGCTTGAAGTATCCGTTTTGGTGGACAGTTATGATCTTGACATCGCTACAAAGTACCATCTGGCATGCGCGCCGCTAACTCTCAAATCGCCATATATCATCTCAGCGTATGAGAGTTACTTGGGGGCGCTTGAGAAGAAGATGCCTATTCCCTACATCGCTCCGCCGCTAAGCGGAAGTTATGCACAGACGACGGATGAGCTTCTGCGCGCCGAAGATATGGTAAAGGAGATTTCGCTCTATCTCTGGTTGAGCTACAGGTTTAGCGACTACTTTGTAGATGCAGGCAGAGCCAGAGCCGCAAGAGGGGTTTTAAACAAGTTTATAGAAAACTCGCTTCAGCAGAGCCAGCTTGCCACAAAGTGCAGAATGTGCAACGCACCGCTGCCGCCAAACTCCCCTTACGGCATCTGCCAGTCATGCTTTAAGAAAAACTACGCAGGACGAGGGATAAGCAATAGAGGGTATAGGAAGAGGTAGCGCGTTTATGCCTTTAGCAGCTCTTTGAGCGGCGAAGGCTCTTTTTCCTGCATATTGTTGAGCATGGTCATCATAAAGGTGTCAAGCTTTACAGAATTTACATCTTTGGCATTTTTCAGCTCATCTTGCATCTTCTCTCTCATCTCTTCGATAAGGTTCTTTTTGAACTCATCTACAAGTTTCGCTATCTTCTCCATGGCTTCGGGAGAGTCGCCCATCTCTTCTATGAGCTTCTGTTTATACTCCTCTACCATCTTGTCTATCTTCTCTTGATTCAGATCAGCCAAGAATTTAGCGGCTCCTTTTGTGCGCAGGTCATTTAAAAATTTCTCTACCGCAATGTTCTCCTCGCTTTGAGTTTGCGTATTTTGAGTTTTGTCTCCATTGTAAGATGCATCAAAAGCGTTCCAAAATGCCGTTATGCTCTCTTTTGCTTCGAGAGATGTATACCCTCCGTTTTGAGGATTTAGCATATTGTCAACTCTACTCTTCAGGTAGTTGTAGTCCATATTAGTCGGAGTATAGGGCTTGTTGTTTATAAGCGCATCCAAGCGTGCAGGGTCAAATGTAAGCGTCATCGCCATAAGTTTATCTTTGTCGCTAAGAGAGTTCATAGCCGAAATATACGCCTCTTGAACATCGGCAGGCATATTCATGGGAACGGGCAATATATGCTTACCGATTCCAACCTCCGCAGTTCCGTTGCCGTCAAAATCATACTGCTCATTGTCATGCATGAGTAGGTTGTATGCGCCCTCGGCAGAGAGCGAGTTTACATTGATAGAATCTGCAAGACCAGAGTATTTTTGAAGTGTTCTTAGTTCACTTTGAGAGAGTGACTCCAAAAAGTTTTTGGCATTTGAGAGTTTGACATCTTGCTCTTGCGCTTTTGCGTAGATAAGCTCAAAACTCTCGGCAAAAGGAGCCTGATAATCCCTGCGCCCTTGTGTTGTTTGGTAGTTTTTCATTACATTTAAATAGCTTTGATAAGCGGCAGAAGTCTCCATAACCACTCCTTTATAGTTTTAATGATATAAAACAAGCAAAAACAGTTCCGACAAAATATGATACTGTTTTAGCGAGTAATCTTTTTCTGATTTGGAATGTGCAGAGAAGTAAAGCCCTGCATGAGTTTTATCCAACCGCGACCGAGTGAAACAACTCCTTCTTTTTCAAGATTTTTTAAAATTCTGCTTATTACCTCTCTTGAGGTTCCTAAAATAGTTGCTATCTGCTCATGGGTCGTATGTATTGTGCCTCTTCCTTGTACAAAAAGCCAATTTAGCACTCTTTGGTCCATTCTTTTAAAACGAAGCTCTTCAACAAGCTGAAATATCTCTCCGAGTCTTTGTGCACAAAATGCAACTTTAAACTCTCTGTAGGCGGGAGAATTTTCAACAAGCCATTGCATAGTTTTTGTAGGAACTAACCATCCTGTTATACTCTCATCTACAATTGCTGTTGCAGTCGCTGGAGTTTGAGAAATAGTGCTCAGCGTATTGACGAGGCACTGCTCCCCTGGGGTTATATAGTACAGTGTGATCTCCCCTTTGCCTATTTCGTCGGAGTGTAAAAAAACTTTGACTGAACCTTTTTCTAAAAATAAAATTCCATCATTTATATCGCCTTGATAATAGAGAAACGAGCCGACTCCAGCAGAGACTATTTTGGCATCTTCTTGTACTTTTTGTATGGCATGTGGTTCTAAGGATTTAAAAAACTGATACTCTTGAAGTTGCATAATTGCCCTTAAGTTGAAATAACATGATATGAAAAATCATATCATGTTTTGAAGTAGGAGTTACTGTCTTAGAAAACTAAAAAGTCATCGCTTGTGTGTTTGGAACGTAAAGCGCACCTGCTAAATTAGCAGGAGAAGAAACACCTACGCCATCGACCATATCACTATTCTTAATGCCGCCAAGTTTTACAAAGCCTTCACAAATCATAACTTTACCGCCTTTTTTTATGAGTTGTGTTATCCACTCTTGTGCAGAACTTCCTGCAAATTTTTCGTGATTTCCGTCTTTGAGTGCAAAATCGACTGCTTCTGCGGAGACAAAAACTGTACTTTGGATTCCTGCATCTTGCATTGCATTTGCAACCGCTAAGCCAAAACCTGATTTTACTATAGAACTATCCGTGATTGTTACGACTATTTTTTTCGTATTTTTACTCTCGTTTGTATCTGCATTTACACTTGATACCAATAAAAAGACTCCAAGGATTCCTGCAACTAATTTTTTGAGGTTCATTTCAACCCTCCTAAGATAATTTTGCATTTTTTGATGCATGTGAGAATTGTAGAAAATTTGAGAACTTTGTTGTGTGACTCTTATCACATAATCTCTCTTAAAAATTTGGCATAGTTCATAGTCAATTAAGCATACGGTAAAAATGAGCAGCATTACTATAAATGTGAAAAAGTGGTGCAGATTTTGCTCTTTTAGCATGTAGAGTCTTAATTATAAAAATAGGGAGATGAATGATGATAATCAATAATTTACAAACCGGATATAATGCATATAACTCTAATTTACAAAACCAGACTTTAGATCCTAAATATGCTGAATCAACAACAGAGAGATCTAAAAAAACAGACAGAGTGACTATTTCCGATGAAGCAAAACAACTACTTAAAACAAGTGAAAATACTACATCTCAAAGTACTGATACACTTCCCGTTGAAGCTTATTCTCTTCCTTCTTGGTTTCAAGATTATATTGTGCCTTCAAATGAAATCGGTGAAATAAATTACGATTTTTGGAATTTCGTTGGAACATTAACAAATGACAATATGCTAGCCGGTGATGAAAAATCGCAAATAAAAGAGTACCTTCAAAAAGACTCTAAACATCAACAGAGCTTAGCTAATGATAAATTTATAACAGAGCATAAAACGGAGATAGAGAGTTATGGCTCTTTACTAGAGAACTATTTTCAAGAAGCCCTCCAAGAAAATGGAGTCATATCAAACCAAGACTACTATAACAAAGTTATTTTAGACAAAGAAAGTAGTGAAATTATCCATCAAAATATGGCAAAAAAAATTGAAAGTGACCGTAGGATACAAGAGCTAATGAATATTTTAGGAGTGAAATGAACTTCAAAAAAGTCGTATGATAACCCTTTATAGTTTTAATGATATACAACAAGCAAAAACGGTTCCGATAAAATATGATACTATAAACTGATTTGTGTTACTATTTTTTAGCATAAATGGGGGGATAGATGAAATCAACATATAGCTATTTTAATCCGCTGACGAGCGAGAATCTTGATATGTGGAACGAGCTCG
The DNA here is from genome assembly GCF_005217605.1 of Sulfurimonas crateris. Classification (NCBI taxonomy): domain Bacteria; kingdom Pseudomonadati; phylum Campylobacterota; class Epsilonproteobacteria; order Campylobacterales; family Sulfurimonadaceae; genus Sulfurimonas; species Sulfurimonas crateris. The sequence continues at coordinate 145,586 of NZ_SZPX01000001.1, forward strand.
AAGGATCGGAGGGAAATATTTTCTATATTACACTTGCCGAGGATGAGATCACGGGAGATTATACAAGACTCACACTCTTTAAAGACGGCTATGACTCTCAAAAGTTCGGCGCAAAGAGCCACGACTACCCCGAAGAGATATTTGTTGTAAAAGGTCGGCTCTACGACAAGGCATTTGGTATATGGCTAGAAGAGGGGCATTACGCCAGCCGACCGCCGTTTGAGCTACATGGTCCGTTTGTTGCCGATGGTGATGTAGTGATATTTGAGATCTCAAATGTGAGTCAAAGGGTGCAAGGAGGGAAGGAGTGAACTTTGCCTATCCATTTGATAAAACAGCACGTATATATCGTATCGCTGACAAGATGTTTGCGCTTACGGCGGCTAGAGAGTCTTTGGCAGTAAAGCTGATGAGAAGAAAAAACTTTAGGTAGTAAAGATAGTTTAAAATAGTATATGACATTGTGAAGCTATCTTTTCAAAGGCATATGTAGTACAAATTTTAGATATTGCTTTTAATAACACTCTAGGAGAAAAAATGAATCTAAAGATCTACCAGATCGACGCATTTGCTAAAACCGTTTTTGAGGGAAATCCTGCGGCGGTTGTGCCGCTTGAAGCGTGGCTTGACGATACGTTAATGCAAAAGATCGCGATGGAAAATAATCTATCTGAGACGGCGTACCTTGTCAAGGAGAAGGCGTACTACCGCATTCGTTGGTTTACCCCTTTGACAGAGGTAGATATGTGCGGACATGCCACGCTTTCAAGTGCTTTTGTGCTTTTTGAGTCAAAAAGTGGCTTACTTCGGGTACGAAAAGATGGTGAACGCTACGTGATGGATTTTCCTGCTCAAAAGCTTATCCCATGTGAAACTCCGCGTGCTTTGAAAGAGGCTTTTTCGCAAGAGATCATGGCAGGTTACGCCGTGAAATATCTTGAGGGAGTGATACAGCTATGAAAACCGTTCTCTTTGAAAACTGCGTTGTTACACCGAGCAAAGTGGTCTGTATCGGGCGCAACTACGTCGAACATATACACGAACTGGGCAATGAGATACCAGAAAATCTTGTCGTATTCAACAAGCCAAATTCAAGTGTCAGCGACATGCTCTTTTTTATCAGCGAGGATACGAGGTTTGAGGGGGAGATATGTTTTTTGATTGAAAAAGGAAATATTGCGGGCGTAGGGTTTGGGCTCGATCTCACCAAAGCAGATACCCAAAACAGCCTTAAAGCCAAAGGCTTGCCATGGGAGCGTGCCAAAGCGTTTGATAGTTCAGCGGTGCTGGGGCATTTTGTCGCTTTTAACGGCGATATTACGAAGTTGCGGTTTGAACTTTTTATTAACGACACGTTACGGCAGTTTGCGACTTATGATCTGATGATCTACAAACCCGACGTGATGCTGAGAGAGATCGCTTCATTTATGAGTTTTGAAGACGGTGATATAATCATGAGCGGCACGCCAAAAGGGGTGGCAACCTATAAAATAGGCGATCTTTTTGAGGGAAAAATCTATTGCAACGAAGAACTTTTGGTCGTTTCAAAGTGGGAAGTTAAAGAGAATAAAAAATAAAGGAGTTTACAATGGGCAAACGATACGAGAAGCTCAGCCAAGAGGATAGAGCGTTTATAGATGCTCAGCATCTCTTTTTCATAGCAAGTGCAAGCAACAACGGTGAAGTGAACCTGAGTCCTAGAGGGTATGACTGTTTTAGGGTTATCGGGGAGAATGAGGCGATCTTTATGGATTATGCGGGCAGCGGTAACCGTACTGCACGTGATATTGAGGCAGGCGGCGAGGTTACGGTGCTTTTTGTGTCGTTTGAAAAGCAGCCTCTTAATCTGCGTCTTTTTTGCAAAGGTGAGCTTATCGACAAACATGACGATTACGCACGCTCACTTTTTGAAGGTAGCGATTTTTCAGGTATGCGCCGTTTTGTGAAGCTTCATATCTACTGTGTAGAGCATAGCTGTGGTATGAGCATGCCTTACTATGAGTTTAAGGGCGAGCGAAACGATTTGCGTGAGTGGTGTCAAGACTCAGATGAAGAGAGGCGTTTGGAGGGTTATATGCAAAAAAATCATACACCGCCTGATCTGAGCAAATACAAAAAATAGTAGTATGTTTAATCTTAGTTTTTATGTAAGAGGTGCACAAAATGAACTTTGCTGAGTTAGATACCTATTTGCTCTCTAAAAATGGAGCTACTTTTGACTATCCGTTTGATAAAACGGTGCGGGTCTATCGTGTCGCCGACAAAATGTTTGCACTTACGGCGGATGAAGAGCCGCTATCCATAAACCTAAAATGCTACCCCATTTACGCCCTAGAACTTCGCTCTTTGTATGATTCTGTAAAAGGCGGCTACCATATGAACAAAAAACATTGGAACACCGTAAGGCTCGGCGGCGATGTGGATGATGCGCTTTTAAAAGAGCTAATCGACCACTCTTATGAGCTTGTTTACGGTAAACTTACCAAAAAACAAAAAGAGTCACTCGGACAATAAAAGGAATCTCCATGGATAAAATCAAAAAAAACACTGTCGTGTCAATGCTTATAAAGTTAGAAGATGAAGAGGGCAACATCATTGATGAGAGTGAGGAGCTTATGTATATTCACGGCGGCTATAATCAAATCTTTAAAAAGCTAGAAGATGAGCTTGAGGGGAAAAAAGCAGGTGATACTTTTCATGTTACGCTCACTCCGACAGAAGCGTTTGGAGAGTACGATGAGACTTTGGTTTTAAAAGAACTGCTGGATGATCTGCCTGATGATATATATGTAGGTGCAGAACTTGACGGCGAAGAGGAAGATGTCATTTATGTAGTTGAGAGCATAGAAAAAAAACATGCAGTCCTCAACGCAAATCATGAACTAGCAGGCATCCCGCTCGTAGCAAGCGGCAAGATATTAGAGATAGAACAGCTCTCGGATGAAGCTGCAGAAGAGCTGCTTAAGGCGGAGCATGGAGTGGTAACTTAAATTCAATGCATTAATGGAGCAGTATTCAAACCTTAAAGAGTATAAAGTTTTTTATGGATTTATGCAAATGAAGGTTTTTAGAGAATTAACTGGTATTCAGTGGTCAATGAGTTTTGAATAATAAAGTGATTAAAAGTTAAAGAATAACTCTAATAAAATGCAAAATATAAAGTGCAGTTTTATCAAAGCAGATGAAAGAGTTTTAAAAATTAAGATAGTGCTTGGCATGTGAAAATAAGAAATAAAATATATGACAAATAGCCATATATTTTATGACTCTCAACTTTTCTTGCTAATATATTTGTAATTATTTGATTTTTGGAGTGTAAAATGATAGAAAAAGAGCTTATTCACAGCTTGACTCAAAATTTTGAAGATTTTGTAAATAAAACAGATGATGGTGTCGAGTTTTGGTTGGCGAGAGACTTGCAACATCTGCTTGGTTATACAGAATGGCGTAATTTTCAAAATGCTATCTTAAAAGCAAAAACGGCTTGTGAAGTCTCGGGTCAAAATATTGCAGACCATTTTGTTGACGTTAACAAAATGGTTGAAATAGGTTCTGGTGCAAAAAAAGAAGTCGATGACATTATGCTTACTCGTTATGCGTGTTATCTCATAGCTCAAAACGGTGACAGCAAAAAAGAGCAGATTGCTTTTGCCCAAACTTACTTTGCCCTTCAAACACGAAAAGCCGAACTTGTTGAACAAAGGCTGCTGGAAAACGAGAGGGTGGAAGCTAGAGCTAAATTAGCTCAAACAGAAAAAGAACTATCAAAAGTAATATATGAGCAAACAGGAGGCAATAATGATTTTGCATATATTAGAAGCAAAGGCGATCAGGCACTTTTCAACCGTACAACGGCACAGATGAAAGAGAGATGGAATATTAAAAACAAACCTTTAGCCGATTTTATGCCGACTATATTGCTAAAAGCAAAAGATTTTGCAACGGAAATAACCATCTACAATGCAAAAGAAAAGAATATGAAAAGTGAGAATCAAATCTCAAATGAACATGTAACTAACAATAAAGCAGTACGAGAAACCCTCATCTCTCGCGGAATTGTTCCTGAAAATGTAAAACCTGAAGAAGACATCAAAAAAGTAGAGAGGAAACTTGCTAGTGAGAAGAAAAAAACTTTAAATGGCAAGGATAAATTAAAGTAAAACATTAGTAAGGAAAAAAATGGTTTCAGCAAAATATCTTCATCAGGTTCAATCCCTTTTGCTCTCTGGTTTTATGAGTTTTATCATGTCGGGAGCGATCACATTTATTAACCTAGGGTGGGTGGATGATTTCGTCTCAATTTGGATACATGCATGGCTGGTAGCTTATGTTATTGCATTTCCTACCATACTGCTTGTATTTCCCTTTGCCCGTAAGCTTGCTATGAAAATAGCGTCAAAGTAAAAAAATGTATAAACTGCTTATTGTATTTATGTTGATTTTGCCGCTATCTGATAAAGAACCAAATTTTGGCAAGTATGACGGAAGTGCGGTTATCTTAGATTTGAACAGTTTAGAAAAAAAAATTTTTGGAAGCAGAGCGGATGAGAGACTTAGTCCATGTTCAACTTTTAAGATCTTAAACTCAATGATCGCTCTTGATAGCAAAGCGATTAAAGATGAAGATGAGATCATAGAGTGGGATGGATTGAGGCGAGAGTATGAAGCATGGAACCGCGATCACTCAATGCGCTCTGCCATAGCCGTATCTACAGTATGGTTTTATCAAGAGTTGGCACGGCGCATTGGTGAGGATCAGATGAGTAGGAGCGTAAAAGCTATAAAATATGGAAACATGGATATTTCAAGTTCGTTGGATGGCTTTTGGCTTGGCGGCGGAAGTATAAAAATATCGCTAAATGAACAAGTAGATTTTATGGCAGCACTTGCTAAAAATGAGTTGCCGTTTTCGCCTCGCGCCATGAATATTACAAAAGATATTATGACTTTACAAGAGCAGGGGGAGTATAAATTGGCGGCAAAAACAGGAAGCTGCGCCGGAGCTGGTTGGTTTGTGGGTTTTGTGCAAAATAGTGATAACACTACTGTTTTTGCTTTTAATATCAAGGGCGATGGCGCAAACGGGCTAGAGGCAAAAAGAGTTGCACTAGAGTATTTAAAAAGATGATTTTACTAAAAAGCAAATTTAAAACAAAAGATAGTAGTATGTTAAATCACACTCATATCATCCAAGGTCGTTGATGTTTAAAAAGTACTATTTTCAGTTTTTCTTACTTGCACTTGCATTTGTGGTCTTTTACAGCGACGACTACAAGATCATCATCGCCGGTGTCGCTATATTTTTGGTCGGTATGCTTTTTATGGAGGATGGCTTTAAGCTCTTTAGCGGTGGGGTGCTTGAGAGGGTGTTGCAAGTCAGTACGGACACTCTGCCAAAAGCTATAGGTACGGGGTTTGTAGCAACTGCCATTATGCAGAGCTCCTCTTTGGTCTCTGTCATCATCATCTCATTTTTAAGTGCGGAGCTTATTACGCTAAGTGGCGCAATTGGGGTGATCTTCGGTTCAAATATCGGCTCAACTACGACGGCTTGGATAGTCTCTGCTTTTGGTGTAAAGATAGATATAGCTACTTATGCGATGCCTATGATAATCTTTGGCGCAGTGCTTAAGTTTGCCCAGTCCAAGAGTTATCAGGGGGTGGGAAAGATACTTCTTGGGCTGGGATTTGTTTTTCTTGGTATCGATTACATGAAAGACGGTTTTGAGGTTCTGCAAAAGACACTTGATATCTCAAAGTTCGCTGTTGAGGGCTATTTTGGTGCTTTGGTATATATCTCGCTTGGTATAGTTGCAACAGTTATTATGCAGTCTAGCAGTGCCACTATGGCGCTTATCATCACCGCTCTTGCAGCAAATCAGATCATCTACATCAATGCGATCGAACTGGCAATAGGTGCAAATATAGGCACTACCATCACGGCGGCTCTTGGCGCCATCTCATCAAACTCAAACGGTAAGAGAGTCGCGGTTGCGCACTTCATTTTTAACATCATAACGGCATCATTTGCAATACTCTTCCTCTACCCGCTTAGCGATTTAACGGCATTTTTGGCTTTAAAAGTCGGCATTGCAGATGGTGACTATGCTATGAAGCTTGCACTTTTTCACACTATCTTCAATCTCATCGGTGTTATGATGGTATCTCCTTTTACGCACAGGCTCGTGAAGTATTTGGAGACACTTTTTATAGAGGTAAATATCTATGCGCTAAAACCGCTCTATCTTGACAATGTCGTCATCAACGTCCCGGACGCAGCGATCGAATCCATAAAAAAAGAGATAATTCACCTCTATAACAGCGCTATTGAAGCTATCTCGCACTCAATGTTCCTGCACCGTCACGAGTTTATAGGCTCTAAAGACATTGAGGGGGTTGTAAAGAGCTCCGAGATAAGTATAAATACAGATGTAAACGAGTTCTATGCGAGCAAGATAAAATCGCTATACGGCGAGATCATCCACTATGCAACGCTTTCTCAGGAGAACATGAACGAAGATGACCAGAACAGGGTGTATGATCTAAAGCTTGCTTCGCGAGAGATAGTAGAGGCTCTAAAAAGTATGAGAGATCTGCAAAAAAACATCTTTTACTACTCCAAGTCTAAGAACCAGTACATTAAAGAGGAGTATGACAATCTAAGAGTCTATATAGCAAAGACGATCGATACCATAGAGAAGATAAAAGAGCATGATGACGAGCTGGATGTTATCTCTACTACGGAGCTTCTAAAAGAGAGCACAAAGGCGCTGGACAATATAAAAAACAGCAGGATAGATGCACTTATACGAGAGAGAAAGATTGACTCAAAGATGGCGACATCACTTATTAACGACAGCTCGTTTGCGTATGATGTAACACAAAAGTTGATACAAGTTGCTACAATATTGTGGATAAAGGATCCGGACATAAGAACATTGGGGGTAAAAGAATGAAGATAGATAAGGTATTTGAAGGGATAGAGAAGCTCTTCTTCAGCGAGATAAGTGATGAGAAAAAACAGCAGAAGCTAAGAGAGAAGCTTCACAAAAAGATAGAGCAGACAAAAAAAGAGATAAAGAGCGCAAAGGATGATGAGGAGGCTTCAGATCTAAGAGCCAAGCTCTACATCCTAAAAAAGCTTCTTGAGAGAGTTTAGCCTCTTTTAGAGACCCTCTTTAGGTTCTGAGAAGTAGTAGCCCTGAGAGTAGTCGATGCCCAGCTCTTTTACGATCTTGAATATCTCTTCGCTCTCTACATACTCGGCAATGGTTTTCATTCCAAGCTTCTTTGAGAACTCGACTATGGTCGATACAACCAAATATGCGTTCTCATCTTTGTCTATATTTTTTATAATAGAGCCGTCTATTTTTAGGTAGTCCGCTTTTAGTTTTATAAGATACTCAAAGTTGCTATAACCTGTTCCAAAGTCGTCGATGGCAATTTTACAGTTATACTTTTTGATCTCGCCGATAAAGTTCATAACGCCCTCAAAATTCTCCATATATTCAGACTCTACTATCTCAAAGACAACTCTTGAGCCTATGTCATATTTCTTTAGCATGGAGAGAATATATTTGGAGATTTTAGGCTCAAGTATATCTAGGATGGAGAGGTTTATGGAGAACTCGACATCTTTTTCTTTAAACATCTCAAACGCCTGATAAAGAACTGTTTTTGTAATGTCAAAGTACTGTCTTGTCTGTTTTGCAACGTCAAGGAAGAAGAAAGGAGATACTACCTTTGCTCCGTCTTTAATTCTTACTAGACACTCATACTTTTCATAAGAGAGGTCTGAATTTTTGACTATCGGCTGATAGTAGGTGATGATATTTTTCTCTTTTAGCGCATTTGAGAGTTTTCTTGTCCATGTGATATTGTTCTCATATTGGCGGTTCAAAGAGATCTCTTCACGGTAGACCAAGAAATCGACATTGCTTTTTTTAGCAACTTTAAGTGCCATGTTTGCGGTTGAGAGGAGGTACTCTTTGTCTTCAAAAGAGATACCGCAGGTACAAGAGATGAGCATATCTTTATCTTTTATAGTGAATTTCTCCTTTATGGCCGCTAATATCTGTTTGACCTTTTCTATCAAGAGCTCTTTTGAGTAGTCTATGGCTATGGCAATAAACTCATCGCCCTGAAGCCTATAAAATCTGAATTTTTCGTCTCGTAAAAAGAGGTTATATATTTTATTTGCGGTGAATTTTATTATCATGTCCCCAAACTGATGTCCGTAGAAGTCGTTTATCTGTCTGAAGTTGTCTATGTTAAATACCGCAACGGAGATGTTTTCAAGCTCCTGCATCTCGTAGTTAAGTCTAAATCTGTTTCCGCATCCTGTAAGCGGATCTGTTTTTGCGATGCGTTCAAACTCTTTTCTCTGCTCTACGATCTCGGTTATGTCAAATTTTATGACAAGATACTCTACGATCTCTTCGTTTAGATCTTTGATAGGCACTATCGTAGTTTTTGCCCAAAAATCTTTTCCGGATTTTGTTATGTTTCTTATTATGCCGTGCCAAATTTTACCGCTGGAAACCTCTTGCCAAACATCGCCAGACTCCTCTTTGGCAACCTCGCATTGACCCATTGCACTTTGACTCTTTCCAACAAGCTCATTAAGAGAGTAACCGCTTATCTCTAAAAACTTATCGTTTGCATAGGTAATATTTCCATATTTGTCTACCCTTGAGAGAATGGTGCTTGAGTCTATTGCCTTTTCATACTCCTTGGAGAGGTGCATGGAGAAGTCAAAGTTTTTTGTAGAGATTTTTAACTGGTTTTCAAAATATCTTGTTATCTCTTTTTGCTGTGTTATGTCGGTTCTCATCCCGATATACTCAACAACATTTCCATCACTATCTAAAATAGGGTTTATAATCGCTCTTAACCAGTGCGAAGAGCCGTCTTTAGAGAGATTTTTCATATCTCCGACCCAGGTCTTTTTTAAATCCTTTATTGTATGCCACAGATCGGTAAATACCTCTTTTTGCATATCTGGATGTCTCATAATGTTGTGTGACTTTCCGATAAGCTCCTCTTTGGAGTAGCCGCTAAGTTTGCAAAACTCTTCGTTTACGTATGTGATAATGCCCTCTGCATCCGTCTTTGAGACTATAAAAGTTCCATCCACCGTAGATTTGTACTGCTCTAAAAGAGCTTGCGAATTTCCATACTCTCTCTCTAAATTGTCGGCGGAGAAGAGGATCTTTCTCACTATAAGTATCATTAAAAATGTAACGACAATAGCAGAGATGATCAAAAATGCAATAAGAGTTACAAGTTTATAGGAGGTGAAATCGAGTTTATCGTTGATGAGTATTTTTACATCGTTAAAGAGTCTGTCTTCGACCTCTTTTAGAAGATTGATGGTCTGTGTAGATTTTTCAAACCAGTACGGAGGCTCTATTCCCAAATCTGCCGCATATCTGTTTTTGACGGCAATATTTATCATCCTAAATGTTTCATCTACCACTTCGCCCCTGTAAACATCGTAGTAAAAGTTAAGAATATCCATTGGTGCGGTTGTCTTAAAGTTGTTCGTTTCAAGGGAGTATATTCGTAGATCCTCTTTAAATGCGGTAAAAGGCTCATCTAAATACTCCTTGCTTGTAAAGAGTTCCACTAAAATAGCTCTGGTCTGCCCTAAAGACTCTTTTGCAGAGGAGAGGTAGCTGTATGCCTGTATGTAGTTTCTATTCTCCATATCGTCCATCTGTGCAGGAGTGGATTTTATAAGATCAAGGAAAAATGCGATATTTTTCGTATAGTAGGCTCTTGCGTTAATGGTTGAGAGACCGAGAAGATTGTCACTGTTTCTTGATTTTATCTTATCGAGATGAGCGAGAGTGTCCACATTGTTTCTGCAGACGGTGCAATCTGATATTATCTCTCTTGCATCTTCAAGAGCGCGGTTGAGGTTCTTTTTTGCCTCTAAGAGGTTCTCATTGTTCTCATCTAAGTTTCCGGCTGCAATAAGTCCGGAGGTAACACCTCGCTCTATCTGCATATAGTGTACTACTTTTGATATCGTCTCTGCTTCAAGTATATGATGTCTTGTAAACTCAAGATTTTTTTTGTCATCATATATCTCAAGCAAGATCATCGATGATAAGAGCATTACGAAAAATAGCGGAACTATCAGCAAAAAAAGCAGTCTCGCCTTTAAATCCAGTCTCATCCTTTAGAGTTCCTTGCGCCTTAATCTGCCGAAGCAAATAGAAATTATATGTATTGTAGCATATTTTATTTTTGTGATACTTGTGTGATACCTATATAGAGTAAATAATGTACTCAATCTCCTCTAAAAGTTGGCTTTTCTCTATGTTTGTTGAAGCTGCATATGCCATGGCGGCTCCAGCGCCCACACCCTCTTTCGCTTCTCCCTCATCATATTTTTTAAGTACAGGAATGGTTGCTTTTTCAAATGAAAAGGTTGTATATACCGCGTGCGGTTTGTAGCTAAGAAGCGATAGTATATGAGCTATATCGGAGTTTTCGTCCTTTGCTACCCATGAGGTAGTAGCAATAGTGATATTTTCATGCTTTACTCTCATCAAAACATCTTCTCTGAGTTTGTCGGCTATAAGCAGACATGCCGCCATCTGTGTTCCGCCTCCTAGAACCACATGAAATCTTCTTGAAGCACTCATAATAAAACCGGCGCAAAACAGAAGCATGTTGTCACTTACATGCGAGAGCTTCTCAAAGTTGCTCATCTCGTCGTTTATAAGTGATAGCGCCTTGTTTATCGTCTCGTCTCTTATGTTATTAGGCACATTGCAAAAGCTTGAAGAAAATTTATCTCTGCAATCATAACCGAGTGCAGCGGCAGTTGCGGAGGCAGTCGTCGTTCCGCCTGGAGTGCTCTCTCCCAAAATAAGATAGTTTCCTTTTAGTTCGTAACGCTCTCCCGCTTTTAAACCTTTTTCAAAAACAGCTCTTGCATCTATGTCCGCTCCCCCTGAAATGGAGCCTGATGGTGAAATATCAAAGTCGTGGCACAGAGAATTTTGAGGAGTTTTGCTAAGCCCCAAATCTAATATCTCTATAGAACTAAAGGGTGCGAGATTATGAACGGCTCTTGTAATAATTGCAGGAGTAGGCACGCCTGTTGGAGTCTCTGCAATTTCGTCCAAAGAGAAAACTCTCTGGTTGATGATAAACTCCGCATCAAGTGTGGGAGTGAGTGGAATCATACCAGGAATCCCCGCTTGCGTTATCCCCTCTATTTCGCAGGTCCTTGTAACAGAGGCAGCTAATAAAAAGTCCGCTTTGCCCTCTGGAAGTGTGTCCGGTTCGTTTGTAAATATGTTGTACGTGTTCATCAGTTCAGATCATCCTTATTGATAATGCCTTGAGAGAGCAGCTCTTTTATAACTATCTCCGTCATATCGCTTTTAAATTTAAACTCATAGCGTATATCCATAACATAAGCTTTTAGTTTCATCTCCAGATATGACCTGTTCTCATTCATCTTATTTGAAAAAAGCACGACAATAGGTTCATTAAGATAGACATATCTTGAGACTTGCGCCGCTTCAATGGCGATTTTACGGATCCTGTCCATAGGTGCATCTATGGGGAGCATAACTTTTGCAACTACTTGACAGTAGAGTTCGCCTGAGTTGGAGTTTGATACGTGCGTGTTCATAAGCTCCATATTTGGAACTACAACCATTGAATCATCGGGTGTTACAATGCGTGTCGCGCGAAGTCCGATATTTATAACCTCGCCGTAGTTATCACCCACCTCGATCTTATCTCCAACTTTAAAAGGGCGGTCAAAAAGAAGCATGATTCCTCCGAAAATGTTTTTCAGCAGATCCTGAGTTGCAAAACCGACTGCAATCGCTACGGAAGCAAGGGTTGTGAGAAGCATCTCTTTTGGAGGGTTGTATATTATTTTTATGATCGCTATTATAAAGAGCGTCCAAAGGGCGATTCTAAGGATAGGAACAAACCCTTTTATGGGTATTCTTGCTTTTGCGCTCTTCTCTGCAAAAAATTCCAACACTTTTGTCAAGAGAGTAATAAATATATAAGCAATAACAAAAAAGAGCAGCGTCCAAAGAATTTTAGAGAGAGAAAATATTACAAAAAAATCTATAGGGTCAACTTTAGATGAGACATCATCGGGCAGTATATCAACCGCAAATAGCATCTGTGCACAAAAAGTAAAAAGAAATAGAGTTATAAGTTTCATATCGGCGCTCCGTTTTAGTGGATATAATTTTTAGATGAGAGATAATCGTGCAGATGCTTGTAAATGGCAGGATTTATGTTGTATTTTTTGTGCGGCTGTATCAGCAACCCCTTCTCAAGCATAGGCATAAGCATCTTGCGGCACTCTTCAGGCGGTTCATTCATAACGATAGAGAAGTCATGCAAAGTAAGTCCGTCATGAAGCATGAGTGCTTGAAGTGCAAAGAGGGCTTCATAGGATAGGGTTTTGATAAAAGAGTAATCAAGATCGTCAATTCCTTTTACATAAACAACGCCTTCATCGATCTTCTCTATTGCGCGAATCCAGTAGAGCATAGCAAGAGAGATATTTCCGTTTGAGAGTTTGTGCAGCTGCTTAAAAAACCTCTCACTCAAAAATGTCTGTTTTTCATCATCTTCAAGTCTTTCAAAAGTCGTACTTTTTAGGCTCTCTTCTTTTTTGAGAAACTCAGTTTTTAGATTTTCATACTCATTTCGTTTAGAGATTATCCCTTGTATACTCTCTTGGCTGAGCGGCTCCATTACTATCTCGCTTGTAAAGTAGTTTGATATTGAGATTGTTTTGTCAAGATAGCTCCATGTTTCAGGTGTGAATACACCTACCCAGAGCACTTTTTTAGTAGTGTATGAGATAAGCTCAAATAGCATTTTTATAGCCTCAAATCCGCCTACTTTTTTCAAAAACATATGGTGAAGGTTCTCTAAAATGATTATCTTTGCGCTTTGGGTATCGTTTAGATGATCGATCAGCTCTTTGTTAGTAGTGATATTGTCACTGCCTAAGAGAGAGTTGAAGTAGTTGAAGTACTCATCTTGGGTAAATATCTTCTCGTGAAGCTCGCCTCTAATAGTCTCTGTTTGCGGGATCGTGTCTAAAAAAGCATCAAGCATAGATGTTACTCCACACCCTTTCTCCCCGACAATCGCACAGGTAACAAAACGGTTTTTCGTCCAGTTTGTAAAAGAGTTCTCAAGTTTTTGAAGCTCTTGAAGTCTGTTTACAAAAAAGTTAGCTCCTGCAGGAGCAAATTCATAGAGTTTTTTGTGGGTTTTTGGAAGTTCTTGAAGTGCGGATTCTGTCTCTTGCATAAATTCGGAGAGCTCAAAGGAGATAGGTGCTTTTTTGTCTACTATGCCCAGAGCCTTTTTTAACTGCTCAAACCTATTTTTTAAAAATTCTAAAATAGAACCCATTTTTCGGCCTTGTTTCTCAAATCTTGGTTTATTTTAGCATATTTCAACTCTTGTTAGCGAACCGTTCTCAATTTTTATGCCAAAAGCCTCTTCAAGCGTTATGCCGTTTATAAGAGAGAGCAAAACGCGGATAACTCCCGCATGGGTAACGACCAAGATATCCTCTTTTTTAAGTGAAGGCAAAAACTCGAAAAAAAACTCTTCAACTCTTTTTACATACTCTTCGTGCGCCTCTCCATCAAGTGCTTCTATCCACTGTAAAAAGTCTATATACGCTACTTTGCCCTCTGCGATGATCTCATCAAAGCTAAGTCCCTCGTGCACTCCCCACGACTTCTCTCTTAGTTTCTCCGTATAGTTTGCATCTTGGGCGTGTAAAGAGTGTCGCAGCGTCTCTTTCGCACGTCTGAGGTCTGAGCAGAAAACCGCATCAAACTTCAATGTGTCAAGCTCTTTTGCGAGTTCTCTTGCTTGAAGATAGCCATTTTCTGATAAGCCTATATCTATGTGTCCGTTATAGCAGTTTTTGTATCTCTCTTCAACCTCTGCGTGTCGGAGTAGAGTTACTCTCATAATAAGCCAAGAAGAAGAACATTTAGCAAGACAAGCTCTGTCACTTCGATCGTAAAACCGTAAATATCGCCTGTAAATCCGCCGTACCTCTTAATAAAAAAGCTTTTTATAACAAACAAAACTAACAGTGCGCTAACAAGCAGAAGGAGTTTGTTATATATCAGAACTATCAAGAACGAGCAGAAGAGTGTGATGAGCATCTGCGGTTTTGTAAGCTCCTCTTTCGCCAGAGTTCCCATCCCGCTTTGGCTTATGTAAGGGTAGAAGTAGATTGCCAAAACAGCGTTTAGTCTTGAGAGCATAAGAACAAGCGGCAGAAGATAGAAGAGTTCAAAGTATGCCAAGGATGAGGCTTTTAAAATGAGAAAAGTGACACCTGTTATCATCCCCATTCCGCCGACATGCGAATCTTTCATAACCTCCAAGGCTCTCTCTTTTGGAACATAAAGTCCATCCACCGTGTCGCTAAAACCGTCAAGATGAAGAGCACCAGTTAGCAGAACTAAGAGAGCAAAGATGATAATGCCAAGATGAGTTGATGTTACAAACGGATTTAAAAATTCATGCACTCCCCATAACACAGCGCCCAGCAAGAAGCCGACAAACGGGTAGAACATAACTGCGTAGCCGTTTATGCCTTTGTAAAAATCGTGAATTTTAAAAAAAGGAAGAGTTGTTAACATTGAGATCGCAAGGGCAAGACCTTTAAAGATATTTCTCATTTTATTCTCATTGATATGCCTGCTATCGTATGATAGACCTCGTCGCAAGAAGCTGCAATAAGCTGAGATAATTTCCCGCTTATATCTATAAACTCACGTGCAAGCCTGTTTTCTGGAATTATCCCGCACCCGACATCATTTAAAACAAAGACGACCGTTTTATCAAGCGCTAAAACAGCTTCCAACTCTCTTTTCATCTCATCAAACCCAAATCCGTGGTAGAGCATATTGTTTATCCAGATACTAACACACTCAATTAAAACAGAGCTATCACACTTAGTTATTGCGTTATAAAGTTTGAGAGGCTCTTCAAGAGTTTCAAACTGAGCGCTTCTTTGGAGTTTGTGAGCGTCGATGCGCTTTTGCATCTCATCGTCAATAAACTCTGTAGTTGCCAGATAGATTGGTTTTTTTAAAGAGTTTTTAAGTGTGTATATTTCTGCATTTAGAGATTTTCCGCTTTTGATGCCGCCGATAAAGAGTGCTTTTTTAGTTTTCATCTTGAAATTTTATCTAATGAAATGAAAAAGTGAGGTTTTGTGGAGAGATTTGTGTTATAAAATTAAAAAAGCCCCATCCAAGAGTGGATGAGGCGTAAATTCAAGCCTTAGTAAAGGTCTTGAGTAGGGTGATTTGTCTTGATGCTATCAGTATTGCCACCGTTGTTTGTATCGTAAGTTACGATATTGTCAGCTTGAAGAGCACCTAGTGTTAATCCGATTAATAAAATCAATGTTTTCATTGTCTGTCCTTTGTTAAGAGAGCCTTACCCTCTAGTATTTTTAAATCAGACAAATTTTATCCTATTTAACTTTTAAGCTTCTAACGGTTTTTAAAGTACTGTTTTTAATTAAGACAATTTTTATCTTTTATTGCAGTTTACGTTCTCAACTAGGATGAGGAGATTTTTCAATAACATTTTGCTATAATGAAAAAAATTTATGGGGGGCTTGTATGAATAAAGAACAGATTTTAGATTATTTAAAAAACAAAAAACAATTCCTTCATGAGCAATTTGGTATAAGTAAAATAGGACTATTTGGCTCATACGCAAGAGGCGAGCCAACCAAAAGCAGCGATGTTGATATTATTTATGAGATAGATAAAGATAAAAAGTTTTCAATGTTTGCGTATTTAAAATTAAATAAATATCTTGAAGAAAATTTCCATGCAAAAGTTGACCTTGTAAGAGAAGCTACAATAAAAGAGTCGTTAAAAAGCTACATATCAAAAGATGTCATATATGTTTAGTACCAATAGAGATTGGAAGCTGTATGCAAAAGATATTTTACAAGAGTGTGAAAATATCAAAAAGTTTACAAACGGCGTAACATACGAAGAGTTCACGGAAAATTTGGAAAAAGTTTATGCCGTGGCAAAAGCCTTTGAAAATATAGGCGAAGCAGTAAAACAGCTTCCAAAAGAGATTACCAAAAACTATTCAAACATTCCATGGAGCGAAATCGCTAAAATGAGAGATGTATTAACTCATCACTATTTTGGTTTGGATGATAAAGTCCTGTGGGATACGCTAGGCGAGGATTTTGAGCAGTTTTGGCAAACAGTGGATAAAATATATAAAAGCTAATCGACAATTATCAAGTTATGGTTGTCACCTTATCTATTAGTGTAAAGAACCGCTAGTTAAAGCAGCTCTCGCTTTTTAGCTTCATACTCATCTTGCGTAATCGCTCCCTTTTGCAAAAGCTCAAACCAATAATTAATATTCATTTTATCGCTTGACTTACTAGTCTCAAAAGCCTCTCTAGCTTTAGCTTCCTTGGCATATTCTTTATTAAACTCTATCTGCTCTAGCTCTTCCCTGACATTCTTATAAATGCTAAGCCCATTCTTGCGACGGAATTTTCTTATGCTTCTCTCCCAGAGGACAAAAGGTAGAATAACTGGCGCAGAAATAGCAATTATTGCAAGCGTAATAGTTATGATATTTTCAGGAGGGTTTTTGGAAAAATCTAGAATGCCACCAAAGCCTTTTGAGGGAATAAAAATAACAAAAATATATAATAAAGAAGCAGGAATGAAAAACAAAAAATACCCAAATAATCTAGCCCCAAACCCGCCTGTTTGTATCCCCGCCGCAAATAGCGTAGCCGCTCCCGCATTTTTCATATCATTTGCCATTTTTTGCCTTTTTATTAGTTCAGAATTTTTATACATGTAGTTTAGCATAAAGCATAAATTTAAACCAAGTTTTTTACAGTGAGTGCCTTTTGTATAAAATCAATATCTACATGTAGATTTATATGCTCGGCAAACTCATCTATAGCTTTTGCTTTGTACTCTTTAAAGTCGTATCCCTCATAGCTCTTGTCTATTTTACAAAAGAGTCTGTAGCGGAATTCATCGTTCTCAAAGATACCGTGCACAAAAGTGGCGTATAGATTTTTCTTCTTTACAACCCTTTTTTTAGCAACTCCGTTATGTATCTCGTAGCCATCTATCATTGAGCCAAAAAGATAGTAGCACCCCTTTTTGACGATCTTCTCTTT
The DNA here is from genome assembly GCF_005217605.1 of Sulfurimonas crateris. NCBI lineage: Bacteria > Pseudomonadati > Campylobacterota > Epsilonproteobacteria > Campylobacterales > Sulfurimonadaceae > Sulfurimonas > Sulfurimonas crateris. The sequence continues at coordinate 162,813 of NZ_SZPX01000001.1, forward strand.
GCCAAAAACTACATCGCCTTTTATGCGTCCAAAACCGATTGTCTCCTTTTGTTTGGACTCCACGCACTTAGGGTCTAAAATACGCTCAAACATCATCTCGTAACCGCCGCAGATGGCGACTATTTTTTGTTTTGTTGAGCTTAAAATCTCCTCAAAGCCTCTTTCTCGCAGCCACGCCAAATCATCCACGACTCTTTTGCTTCCCGGCAGAACGATCAAGTCACATACAGAAGCCTCGGCGGGATTTGAGATAAAAGAGAGTGCAACTTCACGGTCTGCAACAAGCGGTTCAAAGTCTGTAAAGTTGCTGATGTGCGGGAGTTTTATAACGCCTACGTTGATTTTGGCTTTTGAATTGTCCTGAACATAGTTCATTATAGATTGGCTGTCTTCAAAACCGAGGTTGAACGGTTTGTATGGCACAACGCCCAAAACTTTTATGCCGAACTTCTTCTCTATGATAACTCTGCCCTCATCAAAAAGAGTTATGTCGCCTCGAAATTTATTTACGATTACTCCGATAACATTTTCACGCAGTTTTTTTGGAAGCAGTTTATAAACTCCGTAAATAGATGCAAAAACTCCGCCGCGTTCTATGTCAGCGACTAAGATTATCTTTGTATTGAACTCACTTGCCACATAGATATTTGAGAGGTCTTTATCCATGAGGTTAAGCTCAACAGGACTCCCCGCTCCCTCGGCTACAATGACGTCATACTCATCTTTGAGCTTTAAAAATGCCTCTTTTACGATGGGTTGGAGTGTTTTTATGTCACGGTAATATGCATGCACATCTTTCTCACCCACGCTTTTGCCGTTGATTATGAGATGCGCACTGTTTTTTGTGCCCGACTTTAGCAAAACAGGGTTCATGTTTGTGGTGGTTTTTAGCCCTATTGCCTCTGCCGCAAAGTGCTGAGGGATTGCTATCTCGCCCCCGTTATCCGTTACATGCGAATTGTTTGAGACGTTTTGGGCTTTAAAAGGAGCTACGCTGATGCCTCTATGGTGCAGAAGATATGTAAGTGCAAAACTGAGGGTAGATTTTCCCGCGTCGCTGCTTGTGCCGAAGATACTTAGTGAGTTCATTTTATTGCTTTTAGTGAAGTTTTATAAGAGTCCTATTTTATCTAAAAAAACATACTTTGGATCCATTTAATAAGCTGTTTAAGAAAAGAAGTGTACTATCTATAAACAAATAAAAAACAATACAAAGGTTGTGAATGTTCTTTGGTAAAAGCGATAAAAGCAGGGTAGAGTTAGATGCTAAGGACAAAGTGATAGAGGCTCTTAAAAATGAGCTTGAAGAGGCGAATGCAAAAATAAGAGAGTTTGAGCAAAGCGTCAATAGGGTAGATGAGAATCAGATAATGAGCGAGCTTATCAAATCCTTGACCGCAAGCTTGACGCAGGCTTGTACCGCAGATATGGCACATCTTCAAACAGATTTGACCGACAACTTAAAGGCGCTTGAAGATATAGACAAAAGAAGCCATCTCAATTCTGAGAGCGCTGAAGAGTCGCTTTTAAACACAAATACATTGATGGCGACTATGAGCTCTCTACTTGAGCACATCACAAGTACGTACGATCAGGTAAACACGCTAAATACAAATGTCGAGAATATCTCAGATGTGATAAATCTTATAAGAGATATAAGCGATCAGACAAATCTTCTTGCCCTAAATGCAGCGATCGAAGCGGCACGAGCCGGTGAGCATGGAAGAGGGTTTGCCGTTGTTGCCGATGAGGTAAGAAAGCTTGCAGAGAGAACCCAAAAGGCAACGGCTGAAGTTGAGATAACAGTTCAAAGCCTCAAGCAAAACACTCAGGAGGTTCACGAACACTCCAAGTCAATGGAGGAGCTCTCTGTAAACTCCAATGAGCAGATAGGATCACTTCAGCATAAGATCAGCACTCTGCGTGACAGTTCTAAGGTTATTGCTGAGGAGAACCAAGATGTTACAAATGCGATATTTATGATCTTGGTAAAACTAGACCATCTTCTTTTCAAGGCCAACGGTTATAAAGTGGTCTTTAAAGGGGAGACAGATACTGAGTTTGTCTCTCAAAAGAGTGCCGCCTAGGAAGATGGTATGAGAGCGGCATAGGCAGAGAGAAGTTTAGTAAAACTCAAAGTTATGCAAAACTTGAGACACCGCACTCGCTTGTTCACGACAACATCAAAAAAGCCGTAGAGTGTGTAGAGAACGGCACCTGTACGAAAGAGTCAAAAAATGTTATGAGCTATTTTAGCGAGGCTGAAAAAGCAAGTAATACCGTAATAGATATTTTGGATGCAATGTTAAAAGAGGAGAGAAGCAGTAGACATTAAGTAAAAGTTATTTTACTGCTTCCACTCCATATTTTTCTCAAAAACTAAAATTAAAATCTCTCTTAGGCTCTCTATCATCTGCGCACTCAACTCTTGTTTGTTGCAGTAGAGAAAAAACGCAACGGTGTTTAGCATCGACTTTTTAAGTCTTTTTCTAAGAGTTGAGACTTCGTCGATAGGGATAAGATTTTTACCGTTATAGAGAGAAAAATCTTTTGCCATACCGAGGTTAAAAGAGACGATTTGATAGGCAAAAGCGATATTTTTGCCCTTTTCATAGTGCGATACAAAGTTTTGGAGTGAATTTCTAAGAAGTGAGAGTTTTGCTTTGTTGATGTAGCCAAAACTCTCACGAAACTGATATTTTTGTTTCATGCTAAAGCCTAAAACATCATAAAAATCATTGAGATTTTTCCAAAGAGAGTGAAAATATTTTTTGCCAAAGAGCACCTCTTCAAAAATCATAAGCATCTTTTGTGTCTCTTTTTCTTTTGAGTATTTAAGCATAAAATACTCCTCTTTAAAGAGTGAGATAAGCCAGTTTTCATCAAGTAGGCTAATAGTGTCAAGCCTTTTTTGGTTAGATGCGGCATCCAAAAAACTCCACAGCATGGAGATGTCATTTCGTTTGGCTTTTGTTTTTTTTCTAAAGTGCTCCTCTGCAAGATAGAGGATAAGATTTTCAAGCATGGCATCTTTTTTTGCTATCTCATGGTTAAAAATCACCTTTTTGTATAGGTTAAAACGCATCTCTAGCACATGTTCTATATCTAAAATGGCACTGTCAAAAAAACTAACCCTGAATTCTTGGTTTTTATGGCTTAAAACACTCTGTTTTGCTATGCGCAACAAGTCAACCGCCCCGCCGATGTAGCCGCTTGCAAGCATATCGCGGTTGATGTAATCAAGCCTGTCAGCGTCAATGGTTGCGTCAATAAAAGAGTGCAGCACGCCAAAATCAAATCCACCGAATGAGGCATCTTGAAGGATGTAGTCAACCACTCTGTAGATAAGCACGATATACTCTCTTTCGTTCTCTTTGGTAAAGTCTTGGAGTATCTCATAATCAAGAAGCATTTTTGCAAACTCTACGCCCATAGCTTCGTGAAGCACTTGAGCATTTTTGTTTATCAGTTTTTCATAAAAATCCAAAAATTTCTGCTCTTTGGCGTTGCAAACTTCTTGGAGTGATAGCTTCTCATAAAGGCTCTGCATAGCATACTCGCTTTGATGTGAAAATGGCAGATGCCCAGCGTCATGCAAGAGTCCTACAAGCCGGAGTGCTTGGAGTGAGATAAGATAGGCGTACTTCTCTTTGGAGTTTTTTAGTGGGATAAGAAACTGGTAGAGTGTATCATCTTCAAAGAGTTCACAACTTTTTATCTTGCTTTTTATGGAGAGTTCGTCTTCGATTTTTAAGATAACTTTGTACAAATCTTTTAAAAAGATGGAGCGAACATCGCTATTTGCATTTAAAAGCGCTCCTTTGTACATGTGAGAAGCAAGGTGCATTGTCCCTAAGCTGTGGATATATCTTTTGGTGTTGATGGAGGGAAAAGCAAAGTAGGCAAGCGCATTTTGCGTTATAAACTGCAGACGGCTTAAAATCTTGGTTTGAAGGACTTTGCCTTCAAGCTTTGTATACTCAATGTGACTGTAAATCGTATCGTTGATAAATCTATTTGTCATTAGACTTTTCAAATATTCGTTCGCTAAACTCTGCAAACTTTCCGCGCACTGCTTTTTCAAGCTCTATGGCAAACATGCCAAGCTCTGGATGTGTCGCTCTTGTCTGTTTTAGAAGAGTTGTCAAGCCGTTATTGTATTTGTTTAAGTAAAGGTTGTCTATCTGCCTGTTAGAGCCGATAACGATTGCCATACAGCTCTCATCAAGTCGTGAGAGGATAAGCTGTGTCGTCTTTTCGCTGCTGTTTTGCCACTCATCCATGATAACGATAGCCTCGCTTAGAGTCCTTCCTCGTGCCTCTCCAGGCCAGAGTGTTTGGATGTCATACTTTGCAATAAGCTCTTCTGTTTTAGAGTGAATAGATTCGGGATTTTCTGCGTTTACTCCCTTCTTGAGTCTTTTTTTGGCAATAAACTCTAAGGTGTCACTCAGTGCCATATTATAGATGCGGAACTTCTCGTCATTGCCTGATAAGAAACCAACTTCTGCTCCTCTGTCTATAGATTCTATGGAGTTTCGCACATAAACTATTTTGTCGTAAAGCCCTTTGTCTATGAGTCTCATTGCCGCCACAAAAGACATAAGCGTTTTTCCGCTTCCAGCTTTGGCGTCAATTACAAGCAGATTATAAACATTTTCGATAATGGCTTTGACAAAAAATTTCTGCTTCATGTTTGCCGGTTTTACGGCAAGAGGGTGAAAATCGCTCTCATCCATAACCATCACGCGCCCATTTGCCACAATGCCGTATGCGCTGTTTCCGTCGCTAGATTCAAATGTGTAGCAAAAATTCTCCGGCTTGTATCCGTCGTCAATCTCTTTGATACTTTGAAGATTGAGCTTGTTAAAGTAGATAGACTCAAGCGGCGTGCTTTTTACAAAAGAGAAGTCTGGAACTTCGCTTTTGTCGTCATTGAGCGTTTGGGTTTTGATGTTTTTAAAGAGTGCGAATGTTCGTGCATAGATGTCGATAGAGATAAAAATGACCTTTTGTCCTTTGTAGTAATCCCTCGCAACCTCGGCAACCTCTATGATCCTTTTGTCGTTGCTCTCGGAGATGTGGTGCTGTTCTATCTGAGTGTCGTAGCTATCCTTGGAGATGACGTGAATGACTACGTCACCTTTGTAGAGTTTTACAACCTTGTAATTTTTCTTATAATCTATCTCTTTAATCTTAGTGGAGGCTAGAAATCTGGCAAACTCTCTTGAGTAGTAACCGAGTTCATTTGAGAGTTTCTTTTTATCTTCAAGTTCAAGCAGTACCGTCTCCGGTATCACGACTATGTTAGAACCTTGATCGCTAAGAGTCTCTATATTTTGCACATTTTGCAAAATAATATTTGTGTCTACGACATAAACTTTTTCTTTTTTCATCTTAAAATGGTATGAGATATTTGTTACATAGCGGTTACTTTACTCATGATCTTTTTCCAATCAAGGTCAAACTTCTTTTTTACATAGGCTCTGTGGTGTGGAACTGTGCATTTTGAGCAGTCCTGATGGATCGCTCCGCCGGCTGCAAGCTTAGAGCCGTTGTTTATGTCGCACTTACTGAGAATCTTTGCTCCGTTGTATTCTCCAAGCCCATCATCGTTAAACCTAAAGTGCGGACATCCGCAGAGGTAGCAGTTTAGTTTCTCAATGTCGTGGCACTTCACAGGCTCTTTGTAGAGCGGGCAGAACTCATTCTCCTCTTTTACCATATTCTCAAAATCAAAATAGTCTATGATCTCATCTTCGCTTAAGCCTTGCGCTACAAGTTTCTCAACTATCTTTTTATGTTTTTTGGCGTGCTGTTCAAACCACTCAATATAACTCATACTTTCTTTCCTCTTTGTACTCTTTAAACTTAAATTTTATCCTATAAAAAAATAAAGTAAAGCCAAAGTGAGAATAATTGCAAAATCTATTTTTGGTTTTAGAGAGAGAGCTTTTTGTAAATCATCCGCTTTTATGTCAAGCGCACCGCCTCCAAAGTATGGTTTTTCTTTTATTTTGCCAAAATAGCTAGTAGGTCCGCCGAGTCTTACATGTAAAAAAAGAGCCATCGCGGTTATGGGGTGTCCGGCATTTGGAGAGTCATGTTTTTTGCCGTCTTTGTAGAAAGAGAAGATATTTTTTACTCCGCCAAGAAGCATAATCAAAACAGCGGTTATTCTCGATGGAATGAAGTTTGCCGCGTCATCCAAATATGCCGCAGCTTTTCCGTATTTCTCGTACTTCTCATTCCTGTAGCCGACCATAGAATCCATGGTATTTATGGCTTTGTAGATGATAATACCAGGGAGTCCAAAAAGAGTAAGATAAAAAAGAGGTGCAATAACTCCGTCACTCAGATTTTCGGCATAAGTCTCGATAGAGGCTTTGTAGATGTCGCTCTCGCTTAAATGCACTGTATCACGGCTGACAAGCATAGAGATCGCCTCTTTTTTATTCTTACATGTAAGAATGTTTTTCACTGAATCAAAAAGCATCCTGTGCGCTAAAAACATAGAAGCTGTAAGAGAGGTCAGGATGGTATTTAGAGGCGTGCCAAACCATCCAAAAAAAGAGCAAAGCAGAAGTGAGGCGAGAGTAACGAGAAGTAAAACAAACATAACAAGCAACAAACCGCGCATAACGCTATCTTTGTAAAACCTGCTCTCAAAAATGCCAATAAGCTCACCTATAAAGATTATCGGGTGTTTTATAAATCTGAACTCACCAAAGAGTTTGTCTGTGATGTAGGCAAGAGCGGCAACTAAAATATTGCTCATACCTGATATTCTCCTAAAATCTTCTTTATTTCCCTATCAAAATCAGATTCTATTTTTTGTGTTTTGTTAAACTCATCATACTCTGCAAATGCTTTTAATTCAGCTTCTGTTTTAGAGACTTTACCGCTGTTTTGGAGTACTTGGTATTCGTTAAATTCCAAAAACTTATTTACAGAGTCTGCAAGTTGTTCCATAGTAAGGGCAGTTTTATTTTCTATAAGCCTTTCTATGTAGTCAAAGTAGCCAGATACTGCACGTTCTAGCTTTTTAATTTCCTCTTCGCTGAGATAGTTTTTAGCTACGGTTGTATCTGACTTTAAAACTCTTCCATCCGGTGAGTTTTTAAAGGTTTGTAAGCCCATAAAAGGTTTTGTTTTATCGGCATTTTGGTAAATGATTTCCGCAGCAGTCTGTCCGCTTATGGCAAAGTGAAATTTGTTTTGTATAGTTGCGTAAAAGTTTTTTGTAGTTTCTGATTTAGAGTTATAGTCAATACTGCACTCTGCAAAGATATCGGTAATCTGTTGGTAAATTCTTCTTTCACTTGCACGGATGGAGCGAACACGTTCAAGCAGCTCTTTGAAGTAGTCTTTGCCAAAGTATCTGCCGTTTTTTAGCCTCTCATCATCCATGGCAAAACCTTTGATGATGTACTCTTTTAATACTTTTGTTGCCCAGATTCTAAACTGTGTAGCCTGTGAGGAATTTACACGATAGCCTACAGAGAGGATTGCATCAAGGTTATAATATTCGACCTCCCTTTTGACACTTCTATTCCCTTCTTTTTGAACTGTTTCCAAAATGGAAATAGTTGCCTCTTTGTCTAATTCACCATCTTCATAAATATTGTTTAAATGTTTAGAGATAGCAGGAACATTAACTCCAAAAAGCTCAGCCATTCTTTTTTGTGGCAGCCATACAGTTTCGTTGTTTACAAAAATTTCGACTTTCACTTCACTGTTGGGCGTTGTGTAGAGTAAAAATTCAGTTAGTTCATCTTGTGTTGTAAGTGTTTTGTTTTGATTCATGCAAAATCCTTCAGGCTTTTATCGATATATTTTAGCAAAAAGAAAATCTTTGTATAATTTTTATTGCAATATGCCATTTAAAGCCTCTCTCAGTTTGTTGTGCGAGTAGCTCTCTTTGACCGCAAAACGGAGATAGCTCTCATCCAAAAAGTCAAAACTTCCGCAAGTTCTAACCAAAATTTTGTGTTTTAAAAGATGCGCGAAAATCTCTTTTGCCCTCTTTGATTTTGTAAGAAAAAAATTGGAGTCGCTCTTGTGTATTTTAGTAAAAAGGTTAGACTCTTTTAGTATCTCAAAAAGTTCATTTTTATTTTTTACATGTAGCTTTTTACTTCTGGGCTCAAACTCCCTCTCTTGAAGCCTTTTGGTTAAAAATTCCACATCAAAAGATGAGAGGTTCCACATGGGAGTCAGCAGCTCCTTTACGTTCTCTTTATTGGAGAAAACCGCGCCTATCCTTACCCCCGCACAGCTGTAAAATTTGGAGAAAGATTGTATGATGTAGAGCTTCTCGTAACTCTCTGTTTGGTTTCTCAAAGATTTCAGCCCTTCAAACTCTATGAATGATTCATCCAGGATTATTGTGCAGTTTTGCTTCTTCCAGAGTCTGAAAAGTTTATCCAGATTGTAATATTTTGCATCCGGAGTAGAGGGGTTTACAAAGACAACGATAGAGCCTTTTTGCGGTTTCAGATGTAAGTTTTTAAAACGGTTGATTTTAATGATTTTTTTCTCTTTTGGCACCGCTTTTTCATACTCGCCATAAAGAGGCGCATAGAGATAGACTCTCTTCTCCCTTAGAGTTTTAAAGAGTTCAAAAATGGCAGAAGTTGCACCGTTATAGAGTGCAATGGAGCTCTTTTTTATCTCGTATTTTTTGGCGATTGCTTTTTTTAAATCAAGATAACTGTTATCGGCATATTTGACTAACATCTCGTTAGTGGGTTTTAGTTTTATTTTTGGGTGATAGCTGTTTATGTTTGATGAGAAGTCTATAATCTCCTCATCTGCGCATGAGAGCATTTTTGCGTATTTGTATATGTTTGCACCGTGTTTCATCTGATTAACTCTTTTGCTTTTTGTGTGTTTTTATAGCTGTTGATTCTCTTGAGCGCATAAAATGCAGAGGCTCTCTCAAGCTCTGTTGCGACATTTTTTTTGTTTAGTTTTCGTGGAGCATGTTGATTGTATGTGTTTAAAAAAAGATTTAAAAAATATGGCGTGTGCCTTAGCGACTCAAACCCCACAAGGGTAACCGCAACATCAAAAGCAAAACTTCCGCATGTCGAGTCTATAAAATCAAAAACACCGACTTTTCTACCCTCAAAAACAGTGTTGTCTTTGAAGATGTCTCCGTGGATAAGCCCGTCATTTTTTGGCGCATAGTTTTTTAAAAATTCAAGCTTTTTGTAGTAAGAAAAATAGTTTCTTTTTGCGTAGTTTAGCAGTGAGTTTATCTCATCTTTGTCTATGAGGTTTGATGAACAGCTCTTTTTGTAGGTATGTTTGTGAAATCTTGCCAAAAATCTTGCCAATGCCTGAATATGGAAGCTTTTTACGCTCTTTGGCTGAGAACCTTGGAGTTTTTCGTAGAGGTACCATTCAGAGCTTTTGGCGATGCACAGAGGAACATTTAGCCCTATTGATTTGAGTTCGCCTAAAACTCTTATCTCCTCAACTATCTTGTTTGAGAGCTCTCTTTCGTACTTTTTTAGGATATATTGGTTTTTGGATGTAGAAACTATGTAGGTCGTATCGATAATCCCCGAAGTTGTCGCAACAAGCTCTGTAAACTCGTAAGATGCAAAGAGTCTGTTCAGTTCGCTCAGGGTGATGAGAGTTTTAACGCCCATTTACAAAGAACACTCTCTCATAATCTCTCTGAAATCAAGGTCAAACTTCTTTTGGACATACTCTTTATGGTGCGGTACGGTGCATTTTGAGCAGTTCTGATGTATCTTGTCGCCATAGACTCCCTGCTCGCCGTCTTTTGACTCTATTGCGCAGAAGCTGTATTTGGTTTTGTTATCTACTTTTTCTATGCCCTTGTCGTCAAATCTAAATTTTGGGCAGGCGCAGAGGTAACAGTTCAGCTCCCCCATATCATGGCACTTTTTGTTATCCTTATATAAAGGGCAAAAATCACTCTCCGCTTTCACCATATTTTCAAACTCAAAGTACTCTAGTATCTGCTCTTTTGTGTATCCGCGTGAGACGAGTTTATCGACTATTTTTTTGTGTTTATCTGCATGCTGCTCAAACCACTCGCCGTAACTCATGCTGCCATACCTCTTTTTTTCTTCTCAAGTCTGTCGTACATCGCTAACATGTTATAGTAGTCGTTATGCAGAGTAATATCAATGAAAAACTCCTCTTTTTCAAGGATTCTCACAGCTTTTTCTACCATCTCAGGAGTAAAGATATTAAAAAGCCCCTCTCTGTAATCTTCAAAATCAAGCCCCTCATCACCCATGCGTATAAGCTCGGCAACTACATGTCCAAGTCTCTTCTCACCAAACTCTAAAAGCTCCAGAGCCGCCTCTGTGTTGTCTTGTAGAAGATACAGATGCGCTTTAAACTCCGCCATCGTGAAGTTGTTTTTAAAGATAACGCCTATATATTTTTCCACGTTTAGAGAGTTGTCGAGCCCATCAACCTCGTCTAAAATATCATCTGCATCATACTCGCTAAAATTTAAAACCATATCACGTATGAGTTTGCCGCTGTTTTTGTTGTTATAGGTTAAATCCTCTATCGGATAGACTTCTGAAATGCTCGGAATAAGAAGCTGGCATGAGTAAAATCCAAGGTAGTCATACTCTCTGATGTAGATCTCTTTGTCCATCTCTTTGGCGATGTTTGTTAAAAATTCAAACTCATCCTTAGTGCCATCTCCGTTGTATCTCCACGGCGAAAACTCAAAGCTCTTTTTAGCGCTTAAAAAGCCAAATCCGAGCTTTCCGTTTGAGTCGACAAAGTGGGACTCAAGGTTAAAACTGTCCTCAATTATGCTCATGTCAAAAGTAGGAGTCTCAAAGGTGTCGAGATTTTCCAAAGAGCGTCCCTGCATAAGTTCGGTCATTGTTCTCTCTAGTGAGACTTCCAAGATGGGGTGTGCTCCAAAAGAGACGAAGAGTGTTGAGTTTTTTGGGTTTATCAAAGAGATTGCGGTTACTGGAAAAACTCCGCCAAGCGTTGCGTCGAGAACCTCTACGATGTAGCCGAGCTCTCTGAGTGCCGTAATGTCTTTGTAAACTTTGGAGTGGGATTTTAAAGTCTCATCCGGAAATTTCGGCAGCGCGTAGCCGTTTTTGATAATCTGGATTTTTGCGTAGCGTTCATATATCTCGCTAAGAGCCTGAACCTGCGCTTCTTGTGGAGTGTTTCCAGAAGCAAGACCGTTGCTGAGGTAGAGGTTGCTCAGTATATTTATAGGAAAATAGACGCTCTGCCCGTTTGAGTGTTTTTTGAAGGGCAAAGAGAGAATCTTATCCGTAATGTCGCTGTTGTAATCCACCAAATCTTCACTCCCAAGCTCGCCCTCTGGATCATAAATGCTTAGGAGCTCCTCGTTTAAGTAGTCGCCGCCAAACTCAAACGCCATCTCATCGGGATACTGTTTTTTTTTCGGAAGATAAAAATCTATAAAAAAGTTGTTTGTCTGAAGCCGCTCGATATACTCGCCCAAAGCGCTTGCCATTGAGGCATCCGAGAGAACTCCTTTGCCGTTTGAGTAGATGTGTGAGGGTGCTTCAACTGAGCCAAGGTTTACCGAGTAGCAATTCTCAAGCGGATGTTTCTCCTGTGAGAATGTAGTCTCACATCCGACATCTGCCAGCACGGCTTTCATTTTTGCTATGCTTACTTTGAGTGGAGATTCTTTTGATAATAGGTTCATTTGATGCTCGTATGAGGGTTAATATTTTTGCAAATCATACCCGTTTTCTTCTAAGGAGCAGGTAGATGAAAAACGGTCCGCCCAAAAATGAGGTCACAACGCCTATGGGTATATCTGAGGCTGTGCCGAGATTTCTTGAGATGAGGTCACAAAGCACCAAAAAAATTCCGCCGTAAAAAAAAGTTACATGTAGAAGTTTGTCAGCACTCTTTTTGTAGATGCTCCTCAGTATATGCGGCACTATCAGACCTACAAATCCGATAGGTCCCGTAACGCTTACCGCTACACCGATTGCTATAGATACCGAGATAAGCAGTATGGTGTTTGTTTTTTTAACCTCCACGCCCTTTAAAAAGGCGTTGTCGTAGGAGGTGAGGAGGAGTTTTATCTCTCTTTTATAGTTGAGTGCGAGAAGTAAAAGGGCGATGGATACCGCGACAATAGGCACTACTGTTTTAAAACCGACAACATCAAGCGTTCCCATGGTAAAACGGACTATCTCATAACTCTGCGTCTCATCGCTGATGTAAAAAAGTATCATCAAAGCGGCGCTGTAAAAGAAAGAGAGGGCAATACCTACCAAAAGAAGAGTGGAAGTTTCAAAAGCTTTTAGCCTTGCGGTTATGCTAAATAGTATCACTATAGTCAAAAGCGCGCCGACAAATCCAAACAGAGCCATAAAAGAGGCAAGACCAAATACTATGGCAAAGGCGGTTCCCAAAGTCGCTCCGCTTGCAACGCCCAGCGTAAATGGAGTGCTCATCGGGTTTCTAAAGAGAGATTGAAATATTAGACCGCTAAGAGCCAAAAGCGCTCCCGTAAAAAAGGCGACAACCACCCTTGGAACTCTTAAATCCCAAAAGAGTTTGTACTCCATGGATGAGAGAAGATTTATTTTTGACATCTCAATTTCTATCTGCCCGAAAAAAGGAGCAAAAAGTAGCAAAATAAGTGAGAGGATTATAAATAGATATCTCATAGATTCACCACAAAATAATCATCTATGCGTTTTATGCTTGTGCCGAAAAATTTATCCATATTGCACACTTCAAAAAACCTCTTGTTTGTGTCAAAAAACTCTATTTTCCCATCTAACATGTAGATAATTTTATATCCGAGTTTGTGGGCTAGATTTAAGTCATGCGTTATGATGATTCTGTTTTGAATTTTTTCGCCGGAGAGTATCTTTGCGACTTTGAGACTCTTTTTTGGGTCGAGGTTTGCGGTTGGTTCATCAAAGATGGTAAGTTTTGCATTATGAAGAAGAGATGAGGCAATCATAGCCAACTGCTGCTCACCGCTGCTGAGTGTTATACATGGTTTATGCTGTAGAGCTTTTAGCTCCAAAAGCTCTAAAACATGATCTATCGTGAGTTTTGAGTATAGACTGCTAAGTTCAAGATACTCTCCTAAAGAGAGATACTCATCAAACATCTCAAGTTTTGGCGGTACATAGTTTATAAACTCTGAGCGCTCTTTTGCGCTAAAGTGATGTAGTTTTTTGCCAAAAAGCTCAACCGCCTGCGAGTATGAAATGCCGCACAAAATCTTGGCTAAGGTCGATTTTCCCGCACCGTTTGAGCCTAAAATGGTAAGATTTTCACCCTCATTTAGATGAAAATCTATATCTCTTAAAATGGTGTTGCTAAACTCTGTTATTTTTAACATCTAGTTGCCGCTTTTATAGTTATTTAAAATCTCTCTGAAATCTTGTAAAAAATAGACAAGTCTGTCGCTTGGTATGCCTGAATATGTCTTGTCTATGATGTAGACGGATTTTGTTCTGCCTGCATTTATGGGAAGTTCAAGCCATGGGTTGATAAGCTCATCTCTGCTTAATCCCATCTCTTTCATCGAGTGTGCAAGAAGAATGACAATGTCGGGATTGCAACTGATTATATTTTCCATGTTTAAAACAGGTTGCCCTTTCCTTTGACTTTGCAGGGCGTTTTTATTCCCGCTCTCATTTATAATATCATCAAAATATAGGTTCTGACCAGCTACAAAAATTCTCGAAGTAAGCGAGGTGTTGTGCCCCATTACGATTAAAATCCTCTTATCTTTTGTTATATTTTTTAGTTTTTTTAGTTCGCCATCAATCTCTTCTACAATCTTTATTGCCACATCTTCTCTCTCTAATGTTTTGCCAATTTCTAAAATCGAGCCTCTTATGTTTGAGAGAGTATCTATGCGAACAATTTTGCTCTTAATATCGAGTCGTTTTAATTTTTCTCCAAGTTTATAGTTGTTCTCCTGCATAATTACCAAAGTTGGTTCCAGTGCCACTATTTTTTCCAAAGATGGCTCAAAATAGCCGCCAACTTTGGTGATATTGAGAGCCTCTTTTGGGTGTAGCGAGTGGGTTGTGTTGCCGACAATTTTATCTCCCTCACCAAGAGCAAAGATTATCTCATTTACCGATGGCGAGAGGGCAATTATTCTCTCGCTTGCAAAGATGTTCAGAGCCAAAGAGAGCAGTAAAAAGAGTTTTATCATTAAAATTGAGCCTTAATCCCTGCGTATGCACTCAGAGGAGCAGTCGCGTAACCATCCAATACTTGGTAATATTTGTCAAACAGGTTCTCTATTTTAGCATATATAGAGATGTTTTTATTGAGGCTATAGTTCGTCACAAGGTTTACAACAGTGTACTTTCCAGTCCGTGTGCCGCTTTCGTTATCGTTTGAGTATCGCTCACCGATATACTCGCCGTTTATTCCTATATGCAGATTTTTTACACCATAATAATCTAATGCAAGATTAATAGTATTTTTCGGTCTTCTGCTGAGCACTTCATCATCGCTGTTTTTGGCATCGAGCCAAGTATAGTTTGATGTAAGTGAGACATCTTCGCCAAGTTTAGTATTATACTCTATTTCAAAACCTTGGATTTTGGTCTCTCCTGTAGCATTAAAATATTTCCAGGTATTTAAATCAAAATCAATCATATCTTTTGTTGTTGAGTTAAAATAGGTAACTTTGAACTCCTTATATCCAACACTCAAATCATAACTCATCGTATTTTCAGGCGTCAGGTTTTCGTTTCCGTAAGTCGGATCATAAAGATTATATATTGTGGGTACATTGTAAGACGAACCTATGTTTGCACTTGTTATTAACCCCTCAACACTCTTGCAAAAATGTTTTACGCCGAGCTTGCCTGTTGTCTTGTCATCAAATTTGTCATAATCGTCAAAGCGTATAGATTCACTGACAACTGTTTTTGAGCCTAAAAGGGTGAACTCATTGGAGTTTGTAAGAAAAACAGCCTTGTTGTTATACTTTTTTTGTAAGTCGTTCTTATGCTCAAATGTTTTGTAATCAAGACCAAAGACGACAAAGTCGTCATCATTGTAGGGCGTGTTAGACTTTATGCCGTATTCCTGAATCTCTCCGTCAAACTTTTTTGTCCAACCTTGGGGATAGTCTCTGTTGAAAATTGAAAGTTTTGCATAAACATCAAGCTCGGTGAAACTGTTTTTGTGGTTGAAATTGACTTGGCTGAAACTGTCCTCCGTGATTGAATCTTCAATGCCGTTGGGAGTTGCAAAAGGGTCGGATTCAGTCTTGGAGTATATTATTGTGTGCGACATGTCAATTTTGTTATTTTCGTCAAAATTAAACCCAAGCTTTATGTTTGAAGTCGTGTTTTTGTAACCGTCATCTTCGTACATGTCAATGTTGTCGCCATTTGGAGATTGTGCTGTGAATCCATCTGTATCTACTTGTTGTAGACCTGCTTTGATGTAGTATCTATCTTCTTTATAAGATGCTAGTAAACCATATTTTTTTGTATTAAAACTTCCAAATTCAGCGTTGATAGAACCGTGCAAGCCTGTTTTTGCACTTTTTGTGATTATGTTGATGACACCTGCCGTTGCATCAGCTCCCCAGATACCGGACTGCGCGCCTTTTATGATCTCTATTTGTTCGATATCTCCTATCATCAAATCTCCAAAAGGAGCACCGTTTAAACCGGTTATATCATTGTATCTGATACCGTCTATTAGAACTAGGGTTCTTTTTGAATCAAGACCTCTTAGGTAAACAGCGGATGTTGTTCCAAGACCGCCGTTGCTTGTAAAGTTAATGCCTGAGATGCTGTTTAGCGCCTCCGTTACAGTTGTGTAGTGCTTTTCTTCAATCTCTTTGCTTGTGATTACATTTACGTTTGATGTGACGTCTTCGATTGACTGCGCTGTTTTTGTCGCACTTGTTACTGTGATTTGTTCTAGCTCAATTTCCTGAGCAACTAATATGGTTGAAGCCAGTAGTGATAAAAGTATCTTTTTTTTCATTTTTTTCCCATAATTTATTTTTTTTGTAAGCTAAAAGTGAAAATATGGCGGAGATATAGCGTTGTTTAGGGTTTTAAAGTAGTTGAAAAAGTAGTTTTGATTTGGGTGTAGCAGAAGTGATTTGCGTGTTTTTTTTAAATAGTAACAGTTGCAATGGCAAGGCTTCGCAGAGAGTTCAAGAAGGCAGAGCGTGGCGGCGAGCTCCTCTTCCTCTAACTCCGCTTCAAGCTCATCGCTTGAGAACTGCAGCATATGGAAATTCTGTACACGTGAAGTGGTAGCATTTAGTGTTACTTGATTTACGGTTGCAGTGATCGCTCTTAGCGTAAAGTAGTTTTTGCCGAAGCCTTTTGGAAGTTTCACAAATCTCTCACATCTCTATTTTTCGCAATTATAGCAGGATAAATCTGAAAGAAATTTTCGATGCCATTGCATTTCTTAGACAATCTTGTATAATATTGTCTCTAAAATGTTCTAAATTAAGGATGCATAAAGTGCAAAACAACCATTTGAGATGTCGTAAAAATGCATTTCAGATCTCTTTTATATATTTTATTTCTGCACTGCTTTGGATAGTTATATCGGACTATGCTGTGGGACTTGTAATTGAAAATTCGGATAAAATTGTATTGGTAGAGATATATAAAGGGATCTTTTTTGTTTCGGCAACAACAATAATCTTGTACTTTTTGACCTACAGATTTTTTCGCACCATGCAGTCCCAGTACGACGCAAATTTAGAACATATTGCAAAACACAAAAAAGCTAAAGAGAGTTTAATAGACTCTAAAAGCGAACTCTCTAAGTATGATACTCTATTAAATACCATAGTAAACAGCTCTCCAGATGCCATATACGCAAAAGATCTTGATGGAAAATATATTCTTTTTAACGAAGCCGCTGCAAAGATGGTGCATGCTGATGTTCAAGACGTACTCGGAAAGAGCGACGAAGAGATATTTGATGTAGAAGATGCAATAAAAGTTAAGATAGCAGACAGAGCTACTATGAGGAGCGCTGAAATATCCACGACAGAGCACACGCTTACGATGAAAGACGGCTCTTTAAAGACAGTTTTGGCGACCAAAGGGGCTTTAGTAGATGAGAAAAACAATATATTTGGAATTTTTGGAATATCAAGAGATATAACAAACCAAAAAGAGCATGAACACTTTTTAGAGGAGTCAAGAGAGAAGTTTTATAATCTCTCTCATATAGACAAGGTCACAAAACTGCCAAACAGGCTCCATATCAGTGAAGTTCTAGTTGAGAAGTGCTCTCAAAAAGTTCCATTCTGTCTTATTCTTCTCGACCTTGACGAGTTTAAAATAGTAAATGACTCATACGGTCACCGTTTCGGGGATAAACTGCTTTATGAAATATCCAAAGTGCTTGTAGAGGTCTTTGATTCTAGCGCTTTTATAGCACGTATGGGCGGAGATGAATTCGCAATAGCTCTAAACCAAAGCGATAAAAAAGAGATAGAAGCTCTGATGCAGAAACTGCACCACAAATTTGACAGCCCTTTTACGATAGATATGATAGATATTTATATCACTGCAAGTTCGGGAATCTCCATATACCCTGATGATGTAAAGAGCATGGAGGAGATGTATCAGGCAGCCGATACGGCAATGTACAACGCTAAAAGATTGGGCAAAAACAGTTTTAGTTTTTATAGCTCAAAATTAAAAAAAGAAGCGGTAGAGTATACGCAGATGGTGACAAGCCTGAAGCAGGCTATTAAAAACAGTGAGCTTGAGCTCTATTTTCAGCCTCAAAATGAAGCAGAGAGCGGAAAGATCGTCGGCGTTGAGGCACTTCTGAGATGGAAGCACAAAGATAAGATGATCTCGCCTGATGTCTTTATACCGCTAGCAGAGAGAAGCGGACTGATAGTCGAGATCGGGGATTTTGTACTAAGAAGCGCTTTTAAAACTGTGAAAAAGTGGCATGAGATGGGAATACTTTGGGGAAGGGTGGCTATAAATATGTCGGCACGCCAACTTACTCATCTTAACCTTATAAATACACTCAAAAATATGCTTAAAGAGAGCGGATGCGAAGCATCTTGGATAGAACTTGAGATCACCGAGAGCTCCGTTTTGGAAAATCCGGAACTAGTTATAAGTCTGCTAGAAGAGTTACGAGGAATAGGATTTTACATCTCGATGGATGATTTTGGTACAGGCTACTCCTCGCTCTCATATCTAAAAAATCTACCAATAAACAAACTGAAAATCGACAGATCTTTTATTATGAACATAAGAGATGAGCCTAAAAATCAGATAATCGTAAAGACGGTTATATTTTTGGCAAAAGAGCTCGGCATACATATACTCGCAGAGGGTGTGGAGACTGAGGAGGAGCGCAGCTTTTTGCTGCTTAACAAAATAGACTCCATCCAAGGTTACTACTACGCAAAACCGATGCCGATGAAAGATATGGAGAAATTGTTGCAAGAATAGTTGTTATAAGTGTGATAAAATCTTGTTATGAAACTTTCACACTTAAAACAGATAACCCAGTACTTAAAAAAATTCTCTAAGATCTCCGCTATTTACAGAGTTAGTGACACCATTATAAAAGTAGTTTTCGACAGAGACGACGAACTATACTTTGAGATGCAGCGCTCAAACTCCAGAATATTCAAATGCGCATCTTATGCCCGCTCAAAAGTCTACAACGCTCCTTTTGACGTACTTCTATCAAAACGCTTTAACCGTGCCAATATAATAAACGTCGAGCTTTACGGCGGCGATAAGATAGTCAGGTTTAAAACCTCTGTAGCTTCTGCTTACAAAGAGGAGATGACATATCTGCAGTTTGAATTTACGGGAAAATATACAAACGTTATTATCCTTGATGAGAACGAAACAGTTCTAGAGGCACTCCGCCATGTTGATCTCTTCTCTTCGTTTCGCGAGGTAAGAGTAGGACAGAAGCTCTTAGATGTTCCACAAGCTCCATTTGAGGCAAAAGAGTACCCAATAGACGATGTTGAGCAGTTTTTATATGATGAGTACGCAAAAGAGATGGATGACAGACTCTCATCTTTAAAGAAACAAAAGCTCTCGCTTCTAAATAAAAAACTAAAGAAGCTAGAGAAACTTTACGAAAAGCTTGACGATGAGGAGCTGCTTAAAGAGGAGGCGGGGAAGCTTAGCCACTTCGGAAATCTGCTGTTGGCAAATATGCACAACATTAAGCCCTACCAGAGAGTTATAGAGCTGGATGATTATGATGGGCAAAAGGTCAAGATCGAGCTTCATAAAGAGTTCTCTTCCGTTGCAAGAATGGCTGATTCCCTCTTTACAAGAAGTAAAAAAGCGAAGCAGAGAGCCTCTCATCTGCATATTGAAAGAGAGTCTCTGCTCTCAAAAATAGAGCATATAAAGCTCTTCATCCATACGGTGCAAGAGGCAAAAGATGTTGCAAAAATCCAGCTTCTCTTTCCAAAGAACGTTCAGGCTAAAAAGGTCAAGACAAACGAGGCAATTGAGACTTTTTGGATAGAGGGTTACAAAGTGAGTCTTGGAAAGAGTGAGAAGGGAAATATTGAACTGCTTCAAAAGGCACGCGCCAAGGATATCTGGCTTCATATGAAAGAGCGCCCATCAGCCCATGCCATAATCACGACAGATAAACAAAACGTACCGATGTCGGTCATCGAGAGCGCGGCAAGACTCTGTGTAGATTTTACGATGTTTCAAAAAGACAGGTATTTGGTCGATTATACCCCACGAAGAGAAGTAACCATTCAAAACGGTGCAAATGTGTTGTATAATAAGTACAAAACCATAGAGGTAGATACTCGCTAAAGTAGGTAGGTTCTGACACGAAAGTGTCAAGCTTCAGTGCCCAACAAAGTAAAATTAAGGAGGGTTGTTATGGCTATAGGATTAGTCGGCAATGCAATATATGTAAATCAGCAGACCGCATCTGCTACAGCTTTGCAAAATGCTCATAACAACCGTGTAGAGTTTCAAAATATGATAGCTCAGGCGGCGGCGCAGGAGAAAGAGAAAGAGGTTCTTGAAGTTCGTCCTGCAGAGGAAGTTCATGAAATAGATCCTGACCGTGAGCATGAAAAAAATGAGGCGGATCAGGAGAGTGCAAGAAACAAGAAACGCCAAAAGCCTGAGGAAGAGGAAAAAGAGAGCTCCCCGCCTCTGCATATACTAGATATTAAAGTCTGATTTGATATAATTACTAATGTTACGCACTAAAACGAACGCGTCCGTTTTAGTGGCAGGGACAGATGTCCCTTGCAACCCCCTAAAGCTACGAAAAACAAGTTTTTCGAGAGTTATAATATTTTTGCAGGATTTTTTATGAGTATATTTACGGCTTCCAAAGATAGAGTGACTACAGGCTTGGCACTTGTCGCAGGAGTGCTTGTCATAGGTTTTATAGATAGTTTTTTTCTTATGTGGCTCTTTCTTGGAGCGGTATATCTTCTAGCCTTCAAAGAGGCGATGAACCTTTTTGAAATAAACAACAGCGATCTTATCTACTACGCCGTTGGAATATGGCTTCTCGCAGCGATCTACCCTTACGGTGATGACCTGTTTGTCTTGGCCGGTGTCGCTTACGCAAGTGCAGTTGCATACAACAGAGAGCTCACTTGGAAAAATTTCCTCCCATTTATCTACCCGACAGCAGGAATGCTTTTTATACTGACTATGTATATGGAGTATGGAGTTCTATCACTTCTGTGGCTCTTGGTGGTCGTTGCTATGACTGATGTCGGAGCTTATGCGGTCGGCAAAAGCATTGGCAAGACCCCTTTTAGCCCGACATCTCCTAACAAAACTATGGAGGGAGTTGTAGGCGGTGTCGTTGTGGCAACAACGGCGGGTATGTTTGTCGGTCTTGGCGTAGTCGATCTGGGAACCTCTTTTATCATCTCTTTTATGGTGGCTGTTGGCTCCATTTTCGGCGATCTCTTTGAGAGTTCACTCAAGCGCAGTGCAGGTGTAAAGGACAGCGGAAACATCCTACCAGGTCATGGCGGAATGCTTGATCGCATAGACGGCTACCTTTTTGGAGCTATCGTTATGCTCGTACTTCTTCGCGGACTTGTTTAATTGATACTACTAGGCTCCACAGGCTCGATCGGCGTAAACACTTTAGAGGTGGCAAAAAAGTTCTCAATAGAGGTTGAGGTACTCGTCGCGGGCAATAATATCTCTCTTTTAAACACCCAGATAAAAGAGCACAATCCAAAAACAGTCGTTATTGCAAACAGAGATGATCTGCATAAAGTAGAGCATAAAAACGTTTTCTGTGGAGAAGAGGCGATTTTAAGAGCGATAGAGGAGTCAAGCAGTGAGCTTGTAGTAAATGCGCTTGTCGGCTTTTTAGGACTTCGCCCCACACTTACAGCGCTTAAATGCAACAAAAGAGTCGCTCTTGCAAATAAAGAATCACTCGTTGCGTGCGGAGCATTTATAGACACTTCAAAGATTCAGCCCATAGACAGCGAACATTTCGGTCTTTGGTACCTGATGCAAGAGCGTCCTGTTGATAAGATGATTATCACGGCAAGCGGCGGAGCATTTCGCGACTGGGAGATAGAGAGGCTTAAAAATGCAACTTTGGCAGACACTCAAAAACACCCAAACTGGTCGATGGGGCAAAAGATAACCATAGACAGTGCGACCATGATGAACAAGATGTTTGAACTCTTAGAGGCAAGATGGCTATTTGGTGAGGGCAGATACGACGCTATTATAGAGACAAAATCGCTCATCCACGCGCTAATCGACTTTAAAGACGGCTCAACAACTGCACACTTCGCCAATGCAAATATGCAGCTCCCGATCGCTTTTGCACTAAATACCACGATGCAGGAGAATATCCTCCCGCATGTAGACCTGCTAAAAGTGGGCTCTTTGGAGTTTCGTGAGATAACCACGGACAGATACCCTCTATGGCAGATAAAAGATGAACTGCTTAAAAATCCTGCAAGAGGCGTTGTCGTAAATGCGGCAAACGAGGCGGCAATAGAGAAGTTTATCGCCCGTGAGATAGGTTTTATGGATATAGCAAAAACTGTTATAAGAGCATATGAGAAGTTTGACACAGCACCCAAAAGCGTTGATGATGTGTTTGGGCTTGATGAAGAAGTGAGAAGCTTTATAAGATAATTTTTGTACTCTTATGGTATAAATATTCTTAGTTTTATATTAGAGCATATATTTAAGTTCTGAAAAATTTATATATTTTATATATTCAAGTCTAAGGAAATTATACAAATGAAATTTAATGATTTAGATTTAAAAAACTGGAAAGAGTGTGACATAAACACAGACTCTCTTTGGCTTATAAATGAGCGTGATAAAAGTGGAAAACATAAAAATATCTATCACGGAAACTTCATTCCTCAGATTCCAAATCAACTTATAAGACGTTATACAAAAGAAAATGAGGTTGTTTTAGAACCCTTTATGGGAAGCGGAACTACACTTTTTGAGTGTGAAAAACTTAGTCGTAAATATATAGGTTTTGATATAAACCCAGTGATGTTTGAATATGTAAACAATGCAATGAGTGATGAAACATATAAGCATAATTTTTATATTAACCATTGTAATAGTTTAGATAATGAGCAAGTGGATGAGAATATCCAAAATGCAAATGAAAAACTTCAAACTAAAGGTGTCCAATTTGTACTTATGCACCAACCTTATATGGATATAGTGAAGTTTACAGAAGATGAAAATGATATGTCAAAGATAGATAATATCAATGAGTTTGTAAAAAAGTTTAAAATCATTTGTGAAAATAGCTTAAAACATCTTGATAAAAATAGATATTTTGCTGTTGTTATTGGGGATGTTTATAAAAATGGGGGAAAATCTTATGACTTATGAAAAAGCAATGGAAAAAGTCATGATTGAAAATGGTGGCTTTGCACCTTTAAAATTGATTTATGAAAACATAGAGAAGTACAGAAAAAATACTGGAAAAACACCTGATAGGACTATTCAAGAAAGAGCTCAAAGGTGTTTTACTCGAATAGCAAAAGGTATCTATTGCACAGAAGAATTTGCTATGCAACTAGAGCAAGATAATAAGGGTTACTTGGAAATAAGTTCTAAGAATAATGTTGTTTTTAAACCTATAAAAATAACTCAAGAAACTGAACGAATTGGTTCACAAAAAATTAGAATAGGACACAGTACTTTTAGAGACAAGTTAATAAATGATTTAAAACAGTGCCCAATTACACATATTGATGATACAAAATTATTAATTGCAAGTCATATAAAGCCTTGGGTACTAAGTAACAATGAAGAACGATTAGATGTAAATAATGGTTTTTTATTATCTCCATTGTTTGACAAACTGTTTGATAAAAGTGTTGGACTGATTACATTTACAGATAAAAAAGAAATTTTGTTATCAAAACGGCTTAAGAATAATATTAATAAGATAGGAGTTATTCACAGGCAAATTATTGAAGATTTGCCAGTTGTTGGTAGAGAAGAATTTTTAGAATATCATAGAAAATATATTTTTCAAGGATGAATGAAATGCAAGAATATTATTTTGAATATAGAGGTGGTGAAATTGTAGCCACAGTTAAAGCCACCTCTTTAAGTGAAGCTTTAGACAAGTTTGATAAAAAGCAAGATGTGACATACGACATTGAAGTAAATATGTTATTGCCAGATATGTGGACATATGAATGCGATGAGTTAGCAATTGTGGCGAAAGAAGAATTCTATAGACAACAAGAAGATGATGATGAAGACATTTAAATACTTACTAGAAGTCGAAATAGTTATTGATGAGGAAAATATCAACAAAAAGTACCCAAACTATAAATTCAATTATGATTCTATAGAAGAGTTTGCTAGTTCTTTAGTTCCTGAAGAAAGCTATGAAGGAGATACAGATACGTCTAAAGATGGTTTGGAACAATGGGGATATAGTATCACAAAAAAGCGAGCTAGGATAAAATAATGAGGTTTAATTTATTTATAAAAATAAAAAATAATGACTTAAAAACCAAAGAGTATCAAAGGTTTAAAGCAGATAAGACAGAGAATAGAAACCATACGGCAAGTAGTACTTTTGAATATCTACATATCTTAGAGAAGTTATAAATGACAGAAAATATTGAAAAAGCTACAAGCGGCGGTGATCTGCTCACTTGGAGCATTATGTTTGGATTGCTCATTGTTGTTGCAATAGGTTTGGCTATTTGGGATAAAAAGAGCAGTAAGGAGTAGATTACAGATGATACTAAGCATAGAGAGTTCATGTGACGACAGCGCGATAGCAATCACTGAGATAGCGACAAAGAAACTTCTTTTTCACAAGAAGATATCCCAAGAGCTTGAACACTCAGTTTACGGCGGTGTTGTTCCTGAGCTCGCAGCAAGACTTCACGCCGAAGCTCTGCCCAAGATCTTAGAGGAGTGCAGACCATATTTTGGCTCTCTTAAAGCTGTTGCAGTTACCTCTTCACCGGGGCTGACCGTGACTCTTGTCGAGGGTGTGACTATGGCAAAAGCTATCTCCATCGCATTGAACATTCCCATTATCGGGGTAAATCATCTTGTGGGGCATATCTACTCGCTCTTTATAGAGAAAGAGAGTGAGTTTCCTCTTACCGTTTTGCTGGTATCCGGCGGGCATACGCAGGTTATGGAAGTAAAAAGTTTAGAAGATATAAAAACAGTTGCAAAGAGCATGGATGACAGCTTTGGAGAGAGTTTTGACAAAGTGGCAAAGATGATGAATCTGGGCTACCCCGGCGGACCTTTGATCCAAGAGCTTGCAAAAGGTGGAGATAGAAAAAAGTACAACTTTACCGTTCCGCTGCATCAATCTCCGCTTATAGCATTTTCATATTCAGGCTTGAAAAACTCGGTAAGACTTGCGGTTGAAAAAGCAGAAGAGAGTGACTACAGAGATATTGCCGCTTCTTTTGAGCGAGTGGCTGCGGCGCATATTATCCAGAAGCTAAAAAAGTATTTTAAAGAGGTGCCTCCAAAAAAATTTGCAATAGTCGGCGGAGCAAGCGCTAACCTCTACCTTCGCTCCCAGATAGAAGAGCTGCTAAAACCCCATAAGGCGGATCTGCTTTTAAGTGAGTTAAAATATTGTTCGGACAATGCGGCAATGATAGGAAGAGTCGGGGTTGAGATGTATGAAAAAGGGTTGTTTAGTTCGCTTGATGAGTTAGAAGTCTGTCCAAAAAGTGTCATTTAACTTAAAAAGTCCTTAACTATAAGTGCATTTTTTCTAATTAAGAGCAGAATTATCCCATTTCAAATATACTTCCCACACAAATTAAAAAAACAAAAAAAGGAGCCAAAATGGCAACTACAAAATTCAAGGGTACAGACGTAGAACTATTAGGAAATCAGGTAAATGTTGGTGATAAAGCACCAGAAATTAAAGTTGTAAACTCAGACGGTTTAGGCGATGTAGTAGTTGGTGGCGCTCAAGGCGTTAAGCAACTTGTGATCGTTGTTCCTTCACTAGATACTGGTGTATGTGCTACTGAGACTCGTAACTTCAATGCAAAAGCAGCTTCATTAGAGGGTGTTAAAACTACTGTTGTTTCTATGGACCTACCATTTGCATCTGGCAGATTTTGTGCTGCAGAGGGAATCGATAAGTTAACTGTTGCATCTGACTTCAGAAACAAAGATTTCGCTAACGCTTACGGTGTACTTCTTGGCGGTTCTGTTCTTGCAGGTGTTACTTGTAGAGCAATTTTCGTAATTGATGAGAACGGTGTTGTAACTTACAAAGAGATCGTTCCTGAAATCACTGAAGAGCCAAACTACGACGCTGCGATCGCTGCAGTTAAATAAGCGATTTTTCTACCCTCCTTCTTTAAATATAGGGCTTTTGCCCTATATCAATCAAGCAAAACTTCGATACAATAATTCTATCTTACATAGAAGGATCTCTATATGAAAAAATTACTATTTACATTTGCCTCAGGGGCAGTTCTGGCTTCTGGCGTTATGGCTGATTTTACGCGCGTTGAGATGGGTGCGGGAGCATGGATGCAGACTCCAAAAGGGAGTGCTACATATACCGACGGCGGAGCTGACGGTAGCTATACCTCAAGCGAAAATGATAAGAGCGAGACCTATATCTGGGCTCTTATAAAACATCCGATTCCTGTTTTGCCAAATCTTAGGCTAGAGTATGTAACTCTGGAAGATAGCGGCGTTGCAAGCGGAACATTTAAAGATTTTGATATCGGAGCAGCAACAACTACGCTCTCTTACGATATGAAGCAGTATGACATTATTCCATACTACAATATTCTTGACAACACGGCTTGGATCACTCTTGATCTGGGACTTGATATTAAAATAGTCGATGCCTCTTACACGGCAGCCCCGTCTGCTCCGTTTACGGGTTACAGCGACAGCGTGACTTTTGCAGTTCCGCTTCTGTACGTGAGAGCAAGGGTTGAAATTCCTGCAACCGATATCGGTTTAGAGGCGGATGTTAAGTATGTAACGACAGGCGATTCTACGGTTTATGACGTAAGAGCAAAGGTTGATTATACGTTTGATTTTACTCCTGCATTTCAACCCGCGTTAGAGGTTGGTTACAGAGTTCAAAAGTTAGATATTGACGAGAGCGGCGTGGATGCAAAGCTTGATATTGACTTTTCCGGTCTTTATGTAGGTTTGATGCTTCGTTTTTAGGCTTTTAATCCATCCATCTGCGAGGGTCGTAGCCGTCACTCGGCCGCACAACCCTCTCTTTTGGGAGTTCTTTTACCATAGTTACGACTTCACTTCCATCAACAGGACTCTTGCCAAAAGAGTTTTCAACCTCTACAAACCCATGCTTTTTAAAAAAACTGAGTGCTTTTTCACTCTTTAAGACACTTACGCTGATACGTTCAAAAAGTGCGCCTGATTCTAAAAATAGCTGTTCAAGCATTGCAGAACCTATGCCTTTGGCTCTAAAATCAGGTTTTATTCCGATGGTAAGAACGGGAGTTTTCTCATCTATAAAGCCATTCGCATTATCATCCTCTTTTAGCAATCTCAGCCATGCAGCGCCTGCGATCTTATGTTCACTTAAAGCGTAAAGTCCCAGATCTTTGGACGAGAGTCCGTAAAATTTGCTGTAAGTCTCTAAGTGTAAAACATCTTCAACTCTCTTGCCGACTTCATCAAGACGGTAGGCATAGTGGAGCATATCGGTTGCGATTTTTTGCTCTGAAGATCTTAGAAAATATAGTGTAGGTATCATTATGTTTTATATCAGACTAAGTCCGACTTTTCCTTTCTCTTCATCTATAGAGACGACCTCTATTTGAGGCAGGTATTGGTTAAGTGAGAGTACTTCAAGCGGATGAGAGATCTTTGTTGCACTCATCTTTGAGATGTGGATCATACCGTCATTTTTGAGCCCGATATCCACAAAAGCCCCAAAATCGGTAATATTTCTAACAATACCAGAGAGAAAATTTCCCACACTCAGCATCTTTATGTCGGTTATGCCATCCTTAAACGGAATGGGTGGGAGCTCTTCTCTTGGGTCAAAGCCGGGTTTTTGCAGCTCTTTTATAATGTCTTTTAGCGTCTCTTCTCCGACATTCAGATCAGAAGCTTTTTGTTTGATATCGATTGAGCCTAGATTAACCCCGATGAGTTTCTTCGCAACTTCGTAACTCTCGGGATGTATCCCGCTGTTGTCAAAAATATTTTTTGAGTTTTTGATGCGGATAAATCCCACCGCCTGCTCGTACGCCTTTTTGCCAAGACCTTTTACTTTTAGAAGCTGCTCTTTTGTCTTAAATGGACCATTCTCTTCTCTAAAAGCTATGATATTTTGAGCTACTTTTGCGCCTACGCCTGCGACATAAGAGAGAAGCGAGAGTGAAGCGGAGTTTATATCTACACCTACGCGGTTTACCAAATCTTGCGTGACATCACCCAGTTTCTTCTCTAAAAGTTTCTGGTCAACGTCATGCTGATACTGTCCGATGCCCAAGCTTTTAGGGTCTATTTTAACAAGTGCAGCCATCGGGTCTTGAAGCCTTTGAGCAATAGAGATCGCCCCTCTTATGGTCACGTCAAGATTTGGATACTCCTGCGAAGCTATCTTTGAAGCGGAGTAGACTGAGGCTCCGGCTTCAGAGACGACCGTGAAGTTTAGCTTTGCATCCTCGTCTCTGTTTAGTCGTGCAAAAAACTCCTGCGTCTCACGCGAGGCAGTACCGTTTCCGATGGCTACGCCCGTGATGTTATACTTGTTAGTTAGTGTTATAACCTTGTTTTTGGAGTTTTCATAATCCTTTTGAGGCTCCGTTGGATAGATGACACAAGACTCCAGATAGTTGCCATTCTCATCAATGACTGCCAGCTTACAACCTGTTCTAAAAGCGGGGTCTACTCCCAAAATAACTCTTTTGGTTACAGGCGGGGTCATGAGGAGCTGGTTTAGATTTTTTCCAAAGACCGATATCGCCGCAATATCGGCTCTCTCTTTTAGCTCGGCTTGGACTTCTCTTTCTATGGAGGGAAGCAGAAGCCTTTTTAACCCGTCTCTGTATGCTTCAAAAAGAAGCTCTTTTGAACTTGAAGCGTTGCGGGGGATTTTGTACTCTTTTATGTTTGCTTCTATGTAATCGGTATCGATCGTTATCTTTACACTTAGCTCTTTTTCATGTACTCCGCGCATTATGGCAAGGTAGCGATGTGATGGAATATAAGCGACCTTTTCGCTTTTTTGGACGAAGTTTTTAAAGAGTCCGTTCTCATCAAAACTCTTTGTCTTTTTAATCTCCAAAACTCCATGACGAAGCATATTGTTTCTTATCGCTTCACGCTCACGCGGCATATCTGCATAACGCTCCGCCAAGATATCCTGCGCTCCCTGTACGGCTTCATCTACGGAGCTAACAGCACCCTTTACAAACTCTTTTGCTTTTGCTTTGAACTCGGCTTGGTTAAGTTGTGCTTTTTGCAAAATATCTGCAAGGGGAGTAAGTCCGTTTTGCATGGCAGTTGCGGCGCGGGAGTTCTTCTTCTCTTTGTAGGGGCGGTAGATATCTTCTAAAACACGCAAACTATCAGCCTCATCAATGCTTTTTTTGAGCGCATCGCTAAGTGTTGCTCTCTCGGCGATAAGCCTTAAGATCTCTTCTTTACGCTCTAAAAGTTTTTTGGCACTAACATAGATGGTCTCAAATTCACGAAGCACTTCATCATCTGCTCCGCCCGTCATCTCTTTACGGTAACGTGCGATAAAGGGGATAGTAGCACCCTCATCAAGAAGCTTTAGAATATTTTCTATATGTTCACGTTTAAGAGCAATTTTTTTGGTTAGTAAGTCTGTTAAATTATTAATATTTTTTTCCTACGCACTCTATAAAATCTTTTTCGCTTATATCTTCTATGAGTGTTTTAAAATTTTTCAAAGCAAATAGTTTAACATCTTCGCCCCTTAGGGCTTTTAACTCATTTGAAAAACCGCCTTTAGAGACAATAACATAGATGTTAGGCGTTAGTTCGGCTTGAGTGCACTGCTCTTGAAGTTTGCCGAGTTCACTCTTTTTTGCTTTTTGGTTGGAGTATTTGCATATTCCCGCCACAACTTTTCCAGACTTCGTCTTTGCCAAGATATCTATCTGCGCTCTTCTGTCCCAGTAGCTTCCTATCTCGACGATCTGGTCATCTTTGAAGCTCTTTTTTATGAGTTCGTGTGAGAGTTTTTTAAAAGTAAGTTCGTAAAATTCGCTTTTTCGGTTGGCAAATGCCTCTTTTGATTCTTTGAAATCGCCATCTTTGATGCTCTTAAAATATGGTGAGACAAAAGCGAACCAAAAACGCATAAAAGGGGTGCCAAAATTTAGTTTTTCATCTATCTTTTCATCATCGATCGGCGGAGATTCAAGCGAGTATTCACGCTTTAGGATGTTTTTATCGCAAAGATCATCTATAGCCTCTTCCCCCTCAGCTCTTGAGATGCGTGCTCTCTTTAGCGCAGAGTGAACTCTGCCATCACCCGTTGCTGCGGCGCTTAAGAGAGCGTGGCTTGTTTTGTCGCTTCGGGTGATCTTTGTAATATCGCCGTGAATATAGGTGTAGTTTTTTAAAACCTTGCTCTCTATGAGCTCTTCAAGCGATTTACTCAAGTCAACACTCCAGCTCATGCCGCCAAATACCGAAAAGTATTCTATTGCCTTTTGAATATCATCAGCCTTGTTTTGATAACAAAAGGAGCGGAACTGCTCTAGAAGCGTGGGGTATTTTGCCATGAAGAAGCCTTTAGATTGTTTTTTGAAATTATACTAGAATATTGAGGATTAATTGAGAAGATAGAGCTTTTCGCTCCATCTATATTGTTTTTAAAAACTCATTTAGGGGTGAGTTTTGCCTTGCAAAATCTATCTGTGAGACTACTCCGCTTGTGCCGTCTTCATTTAGAAAAAGACCCGTCGATCTTATGCGTCCGAGTGTTTCGTTCCTCTCATTTTTAATATCGATCCTGCCGTCAGTGCTGCCAAGATAGATGGCGCCTATACCGACTTCGCCAAGAGCTACAAGAGTATCTTCATCTTTTGTTTTTTGCCAGATGCGCAGACCATCAAATATTGGGTCGCTCTCATCAATCCAGCCGTTGTTGTCGTTGTCGTATCGTTTTAGATCTGCAAATCCATTGCCGTTAAGAGTGCCAAAGAGCTCCAAGCCGTCATCTATTTTATTGTTAGAATTTTTATCGAGTGCTAAAAATCCGCTCCCTTTTTTAAGCGTTGAGATCTGGTCGCACTCGCCGTTTGCATCTATGTCAAAGGAGAAGTTAGTGCTATCAAGATCCGGCAGTTCGCCATCAAAGTTTAGAACCAGCGGATCGTAAAATTGCTGACGTATGATCTCATGGTTTGAGACAAAAGAGTGTGACATTGATATGTCCATATTTAACTCTATTCTTCTGTTTGATGTGTAGATAAAGCCCTGCATGCTTACATCAAGTCTCTGAGACTCTCTATACTCTTCATGCACCGAGACCTCTCTTTTTGTAAAGTCGCTTGCATCTACCGCTTTGAATTTGTATGTCTTAGAGTTTAGTCTAAAAATAAGCTGTTGTATCAACTCAAATTCAAGACGTTTGCAAAATGCTACTTGTGAATTGAGGGCTTCTACCTCTTTGAGGCGTTTTGAGTTTTCGTTTTGGAGTTCGCTGCTAAAAGTTGTAACCGTGCTTGAGCTGCTTCTTGAGGACTCAGAGTGTAAATCCAGTACAAAGTTTTCTATTTTCATAACTTCTCCTACTAATAAATCTCATATAATTTGAACTCGTCCAAATTATATTCAGTCACTAAAGCTTTGCCCTTAAGGGCAAGAGGAGTCATTTTGACTCCTTTACGCACATACAAAAGTTAAGACAAACAAAGCGGAGCAAAACCTATTCCTATTTTTATTTGATAAATGATATACTTTAGCCATGATCAACACATCTCTAAACAAACAGCTCGGCATCATTCTTCCAAACACTAACAGAGCGTTAGCGGCTATTTTAAAAGATGCGACGCCTAAAGAGATGGAGGCGGTTCTAAAAAACAAAGACCTAAAGTCAGTCATAAACTCTCTGCTTAAAGAGAGCAGTGTAAATCCAGACACCAATAAGACCCTTTTAAATCTTGCAAAGAACAACCCCACGCTAAAAGATCTGGGCAATATTACAGGCACGGTAAAAGAGCTCTTAAGTGCGCTAAAGAGTGAAAAAAATCCTCTTCCCGTTGAGACGACACTTAAGAGGTTTTTAGTCGATATAAAAGAGCTAAGCGAGCCTGTTTTAAAGCAGAAGCTTGAAAATTCGGGCATTTTTTTGGAATCAAGACTCAAAAACGTGCAAAATCCTCAGGTAGAGCTTAAAAATCTGCTGACATCTCTTGAAAAGAGCGTGGCAAAAAGTGAAGTGCCAAATGCGAAACTGCTTGCTCAAAACATTAAAGAGCTTCTTAACACTCCGACTCTAAAAGAGGCAACAAATAGCGCTCTTGTGCACTCTGTAAAAGATAATAAAGAGGCTTTGGCACAGCTCTCAAAAGGGATTGGGAATATTGTATCAAAACTCTCGGAGCAGCTAAAGGGCGCGGATATCATAACGACAAAAGGTTTTGAGCGGCAACTCTCAAAAGTAGAGCATCTGGTCTCTCAAAAGATGCTAAGCGCAGAGAATTTCAAACCCGCAATGCTGGTGGATGCTCTAAAGCAGTTAAATACTCAGATTGCACAGAGCCCACAGCTTATGCAGAGCCAAAAACCCGAAGTTAAGGGTATCTTTGATGCACTTGTAAAGATAGTAGAGTCTCTAAAAGTTATCACGGTTGAAAATCCGACGCCAAAAGCCGCACTGGATCTTTTTGTGGATAAAAAGCTCCCCCAAGATATTCGCACGGTTATAGATGTTTTAAAGAGTGGCGTTGAAAAAGCAGACCCTGTTTTTTCTAAAGAGGTCGCCTCTGCTGTCTCAAAACTGACCCAGTTTACGGCTCCGCAGACATTGGAAGTGCAGAGCAACATTAAAGAGATATTGTCTGGGGATCTGAAGTCTCTCTTGCTAAAAGCGGGCGAAGAGATAGCAAAGTCTTCGCACCCAAATCAGGCGGAGATATTAAAACATGTGGATAAACTGCTGCTTCAGATAGACTACTTCCAGCTGCTCTCCCATCTCTCTTCCTCCTCGTCTCTCTATCTTCCATTCTCGTGGGATAGCCTTGAAGAGGGGAATATAAACATCAAAAAAGATAAAAACTCTGCATTTTATTGCGATATTGATCTGAAGTTAAAAGAGTATGGGGAGCTGAAGTTGAAACTTGCTCTTTATGAAGAGAATCAGATAAATATCCATATCTATTCACAGAACAAGGAGTTTAAGGAGATAGTTAGAGAAAATATAGCATCTCTGCGCTCCGCCTTGATCGAGCTGCGTATCACTCCTAAAGAGATACGTATTTTGGATACGCCGACAACTGCATCTGCATACGAAAACAGCGACTCAAAGATCGATATGGGATTTGAGGTAAAAATATGAAAAAAGCTGCAGCCCTAAGATATGACACAACAAAAGAGAAGGCACCCCGAGTAGTTGCCAAGGGGCAGGGGAAGAGTG
This sequence comes from Sulfurimonas crateris, assembly GCF_005217605.1. Lineage (NCBI taxonomy): Bacteria > Pseudomonadati > Campylobacterota > Epsilonproteobacteria > Campylobacterales > Sulfurimonadaceae > Sulfurimonas > Sulfurimonas crateris. Next base: position 195,936 of record NZ_SZPX01000001.1, read on the forward strand.
CGGAGAATATTATTAAAATAGCCGAACTTCACAATCTGCCCATAAAAAAGGATGAGGACCTTATAGAGCTGCTCTCAAAAGTGGAGCTAGACAAAGAGGTTCCAGAAGCACTTTATAGAGCCGTTGCAGAGGTGTTTAGTTTTATATACAAAGTGAGTAAAAAGAGTTAAATATCCTGGTACTCTTCTATTTTGGTTATATCTATCCCTTTTTCCTTTAGTTTATTTCCTATCTCAACGACGATCTTGTTGTATTTTTCAGTCTCTAAAAACCCTTCGTAGGCATCCATCTTCTTCTCGTAGACTTTTGCCGCTATATTGCTTATCTCGTTAAGCGCCTTTTTAAGCTCTTCGTCTAAAAACTCAACCGTATCGCCTAATATCTCTTCTTCTTTCATATCTTCTCCTGTTTCTTTTTATAATTATACAGAAGCAGGTTTAATCTTCAAGCATATATTCAGGCAGATTTTTGCTGTTTGCCGCTCCGAGTTTTTGAAGCTTTTGAAACTGGCTCGTTATGCTTCCGCTTCCAGAGTGCAGCTTTGCAAAGGTCTCGTCGTATGTCTTTTGAACGGTGGTTATCTGATTTCCGAGCTTCTCGACACTCTCAATGAATCCCGCAAACTTGTCAAAAAGAAGCCCCGCGCGTTTTGCAATCTCTTGGGCATTTCTCTGCTGCCTCTCATACTTCCAGCTGTTTTCAACCGCACGAAGCGAGACCATAAGAGTGGTTGGACCAACCAAAATAACATTTCTTTTAAAGGCGTGGTCAAAGAGCGAGCCGTCATACTCCATTGCCATAAGAAGCGCGCTCTCGATAGGGATGAACATAAAGATAAAATCGAGCGTTTTTACACCCTTTAGATTTGTGTAATCCTTGCTGCTAAGCTCTTTTATATGCTTTTTTATAGAAGATAGATGCTCTATGGCAAATTGCTCTTTTTGCTCCTCGCTCTCAGCCGAAGCGTAGCGCTCATATGCCGTAAGAGAGGTTTTGGCATCTATGATAATATCTCTATTATCGGGTAGGTGCACCAAGACATCGGGACGGTAGCGGCTTCCATCACTCTCGTGCTCCAGACTTACTTCTCTTTCATACTCTTTGCCAAGCCTCAGTCCTGAGTTCTCAAGCACGCTCTCTAAGACCATCTCTCCCCAGACTCCCTGTTTTTTGCTCTCGCCTTTGAGCGCTTTTGTGAGGTTTTTGGCATCTTTGCTCATCTGATGATTTATCTCTTTGATGCTTCTTATCTCGGCTTGAAGCATCGAGCGGTCTTTTGCCTCTTTGATATAGACGTCATCGATCTGCTTTTTAAACTCTCTAAACTGTTCTCTCATCGGCTCTATCATCTTGGAGATATTTTCCTGGTTCTGCAGAGAGAACTTTTGTGAGTTGTTCTCCAAGATCTTTTGCGCCAGCTCTTGAAACTCAAGCCTCATCTGCTCTCTGCTCTGCTCCAGCAGTTCAAACTTCTCTCTGTTCTTCTCGTTTATGCCCTCAATGCGCTCCTGCAGGACAGCGTTTTGGCTTAGAAGTGCGGCTGATTTTTCACGCTCTTGAGCAAGGGCGTTCTTTAAACTGCCGACAATCGCAATCCAGACGCCAAGTGCGCCAAAGAGCACTCCTACTGCTACGTAAAGGGCTTCAAACATTGTGCATATTCTCCTATTAATTAGGGTATTGTAGCAAAAAGATAATATAATCTACTTTTGTAAAAAGTGAGGATTTTTTATGCAAAACTTATACTTCGCACGCCAGCCGATTCTTAGTAGAGAGGCAAAGGTTGATTTTTATGAAGTGCTCTACAGAGCGCAAAAATCGCAGGATATGGAGAGTGGTTTTATATTTGAGAGTTCACTTCTTGAAGCTTTGCAAAAGATCGGCAGACAGTCGGTTCTAGGAAAGCGAAGAGCATTTATAAAAGTGGACGAGAAGCTGCTCCTTAGCGATAAGATATACACGCTCTCGTATGAATTTTTTGTATTTTCGTTAGTCGCAGACATAGAGATAAGAGAAGATGTTATCAAGAGAGTCAGTGACCTAAATGAAAGAGGCTATATGTTAGCTATTGATGATTTTCCTCCAACTGCTACATCAATGAGCAAGTATTCAAAAATTATTGATGAGGTCTCTTTTATCAAGATAGATTTTGACAGAACTGTTTTAGTGAATGAAGATAGCAAAGAGATGGTTGCCAGAGTAAAAGAGAGGGGCGTGAGCGTTGTTGCGACAAATGTATCGGACAAGCTTAGATATGGGTTTGCAAAAAGTCTGGGTTGTCTCTTTTTTCAGGGCTACTACTTCTCAAAAGCAAAGATGTTTGAGGAGGATCAGTGCAAGCCGCCAAGACTAAACATCTTAAAACTCTACTCTCTTCTTGCAAACGATGCGGAGTTTGAAGTTATTGTAAATGAGTTCAAAAAAAACAGCTCGATAAGCATTCTGCTTCTAAAGTATATAAATTCTGGGGCATTTCACTTTAAAAATAGGATCTCGTCTATACATCACATATTGACGCTTGTAGGAAGAGAGCCGCTCTCAAAGTGGCTGATGCTCGTGATCTACTCCATGGCAAATATTCCAAACCCAAAAACATCGCCTATTATGCTTATGGTAAAGAACCGTACCGCCATGATGGAGAGAATCTTAAAAGAGACACTGCCAGACGCCTCTAAAAGCATGTTGGATCAGGCGTACTTTGTGGGCGTACTCTCCTTAGTAGATGTCCTTTTTGAAGATGATATGCAAAAGATACTCGATGAGATGAACGTATATGATGTCGTGCGAAACGCACTGCTGGAAGATAGCGGTATTTTAGGCGAGATATATGCACTCATTAGAGATATAGAGGAGTTTAACCCAAAAGCTATGATGGAGTTTGAAGAGAGACACTCTCTTAAGAGCGGCGTGATCGGGGAGATAACAATAGAGTGTATGAAAGAGGTTGCGGTATTTGAGGTCGCACTCTCTTCAATAGAAGGATAAAAATATGGATTCAATTAAAAGAGCGGATATTAGAAGCGGTATGAGCGTAGCGATAGTACTTAAAGAGGATCAGGCAACAGGGCGATTGACAGATGGGATAGTCCGTGATATTTTGACAAAATCCCCGACGCATCCTCACGGAATAAAAGTCCGTCTGATGAGCCGTGAAGTCGGCAGAGTAAAGAAGATATATTAATGAGTAAAAGAGATTTTTCAAACCTTCCTCTTAGCAAAGAGATGCTGCATAACCTCGGTGAGATGGGCTATAAAGAGATGACAGCGATTCAAGAGCAGAGTCTGCCGTATATACTTGAGGGCAGGGACGTAATAGCTCAGGCAAAGACGGGAAGCGGAAAAACTGCCGCTTTTGGTATCGGACTGCTCTATAAGCTTCAGGTAAAAAAGTTCAGAGTACAATCTTTGGTGCTCTGTCCGACACGCGAACTCGCCGATCAGGTGGCGCGTGAGCTTAGAATGCTTGCAAGATTTGCCCACAACGTAAAGATACTCACACTTTGCGGCGGAGCGGCCTTTGGTCCTCAGCTCGGCTCGCTTCGTCACGGCGCACATATTATCGTAGGAACTCCGGGGCGGATACTGAAACATCTAAAAAAAGCCACACTCTCGCTTGAAGATGTCGATATGCTGGTTTTAGATGAGGCGGACAGAATGCTCGATATGGGTTTTAGCGAGGAGATAAACGAAGTTTTGGAGTTTGTTCCAAAAGCTAGACAGACTCTTCTCTTCTCGGCTACATACACCGATGAGATCATGGATATCAGCGCATCGATCCAAAACAGTGCCATAAATATAAAGACCACCTCTACAGAAGTTGCCAATAAGATTATAGAGCGTTTTTATGAGGTAGAGGGTTCGCAGAAGATAAACGTGCTTATCAATATACTCGGCAATTACAAACCCGATAACGTTATTGTGTTTGCTAACACAAAGGTTGAGGTACAGGAGATAGCAGATACTCTGCAGAAAAACAGAATAGATGCACTCGCTATTCACGGGGATCTGGAGCAGTACGAGAGAAACGACGTGTTAGTACAGTTTGCTAACAAAAGCTGCAGAGTGTTAGTTGCAACGGACGTTGCCGCACGCGGACTTGACATCAAAGAGCTCTCCATGGTCGTAAACTATGACCTCCCTCACAGCGAAGAGATATACACACACCGCATAGGCAGAACCGCTCGTGCGGGAGAAGAGGGTGAGGCTTTTACTCTTTATGCTCCTTATGAGGCTCCTAAAGCGGATGAGTACAAAAACGAGAGCCGCCTTTTTGAGGGTGCAGCCACTCTAAAGAGTGTTAACGGTTTTGAGATGAAGCCGCAAAATATAACGCTTGTCATAGAGGGCGGCAAAAAAGATAAGGTGCGTGCAGGCGATATTTTAGGCGCACTTACGGGCGAAGCGGGACTTAGCGGTGATTCTATTGGAAAGATAGATATCTATGAGAGACAGAGTTACGTCGCCATAGAGGCTTGTAAAGTTGATGAGGCTCACGATAAGTTAAAGAGCGGAAAGATAAAAGGGAAGAAGTTTTCAGTTTGGATTCTTTAAAATATATCAATCACTACTCGGAATCGACAAAGAAGCAGGTGCTAGAGCTTATAGCGCAGGAGAAGTTGGGAGAGCACCTCAAAAAAAAGTATCCGACTGCCCATGATGTAAAAACTGATAAAGCGCTATTTGGCTACGTGAACGAGCTTAAAAGCTCTTACATAAAAAATGCGCCTCCTCTTAGCAAGGTTCTTTACGACGGTAAGATAAACGTTATTCACAACGCTCTTGGGACGCATCACTTTATCTCAAGGGTTCAGGGCGCAAAACTAAAGAGCAAAAACGAGATACGCATAGCTTCAATGTTTAAAAGTGCGCCTTTGGAGTTTTTGGAGATGATAGCGGTGCATGAGCTCTCCCATTTTAAAGCAAAAGAGCATAATAGGGCATTTTATTCTCTGTGCGAGTATATGCAGCCATCTTACCACCAAGTGGAGTTTGATCTTAGGCTCTATCTGACACAGATGGAACTTTTTGGCAAAATGGATGAGTGGAATTAAAGATTAAAAATAAAAGGGGAGCAAGATATGAGAGAAGGGACAAGTTTAGCAATTATTCAGAGCATTTCTGATTCGCAGCAAGATCTGATAGTAGTTTTTGAGGATGATGCACCGATTCTTATAAACAGAGCGTTTAAGAAGTTTTTTGCGGTCTCATCACTGGATGAGTACAAAGAGGAGTTCGGTCCGTTTATAAATAATTTTGTTCCGCATCCATCCTATTTTCACTCTGAAAAGATCGCAAAAGGGAGCAGCTGGGTCGATGCTATCTTGGAGCTTGAGGAGTCTGAGAGGATCGTCAGTATGATGACATCTGCCTACGAGCCGCACGCTTTTTTAGTAAAGGTGCGCAAGATAGACGGGTATGTGATTGCAGTTTTTGAGGATATTACCCAGACGCTTATTAAACGCATAATGATCGAGAACAATGCAAGTATTGACCAGCCAAGCGGCGCTTATGCTAAAAACTACTTTTTGCATATTGTACAAAGCTATCAGGATGCGGCATCTTTTAACAAGAAAATAATCAGCGCTATACTAATAAAGAGCGATATGAAAAGTGAATCTGAGCTGCCTGAGCTCGTAAAACATTTCAAGGGAATTATACGACAGGATGATATGCTTATACGCTGGGGAGACAACTCTCTTTTGCTTATTTATCTTGTAGATAACTTGACAAATGCACAAAGGATGATGGATAAAATAGATACAGAGGGGTGTTCATTTACTCTGATAACCCAAAAGGAGAAAGAGAGTATTAAAGAGCTTATAAAGAGAATCGATTAATTCAATCCTCTTTGTTTAAAGAAGTGGTATCTGTTTCTTCCACTCTCTTTTGCCAGATACATCGCCGTATCTGCATTTTTGAAGAGTGTCTGTTGATCAAGCCCGTCATCAGGGTAGATCGCTATGCCGATAGAGCCTGTAACTAGCATATCGTTCCCGTCATAGTCACACGGTGTCTCAATTATTTTAAGGAGTTTCTCTGCTGTGTATGAAGCGCCTGAGTCATCTGTATTTGGCAGCAGAAATATAAACTCGTCTCCGCCTAGACGCGAGACAGTGTCTACCTCGCGCAGGACAGAGCTAAAGCGTTTTGATAGTCCTATTAAAAGAGCATCGCCCGCATCATGTCCCAGAGTATCATTTACCTCTTTAAAGTTGTCAAGATCCAAAAACATAACGCTTAGCTTTTCGCTGTTACGTTTTGCCATTTTTATGGCAAAGCCAAGACGCTCCTCTAGTTGAAATCTGTTTGGAAGTCCGGTAAGAGAGTCGAAGTTTGCAAGAAAATTAATGCGCTCCTCCGAGCGTTTTTTATCAGTTATATCCTCTTTTATAGCCATGAAGTGAGATATCGTTCCGTCTGCTCTAAAGATCGGTGCCGCTTTTACACCCTCGATATACTCTACACCGTTTTTATTTTTGTTTATAAACTCTCCGTGCCAAGTTTTGCCCAGCTTTAAGGTATGCCACATATCGTTGTAGGCTTGGGCACCCGTCTTGCCCGACTGTAAAAAGCGCGGATTTCTTCCTATAGCCTCATCTTTTGTATAGCCTGTGATCTTTGTAAAAGCTCTATTTGCATATTCAATATTCCCATCCAAGTCAGTAATTAGAATAGTATTTGGGCTCTGTTCGAGGGCTTGAGAGAGCTTTAAAAGCTCTTGAGATTGAATTTTAAAAATGTGTTTGCTTTTAAAAAGCGTCAAGGCAATATATAGCAAAAAAAACTGCACCGCTAAGCCTGCCGCCGTCATTAAAAGTGGGTATATAGTATCTACGGATCTATCAAACTCTTTTGTACTAGAGAAGTTTATCTGCCAAGATACGTTGTTTAGTTTGATCGTTTTTTGGGCCTGAAACTTTGATCTGTATGATGATGGCTCGTAAGATCTGTAGAGTAGGTGCTCTTGTGAGATATTTCCATTGTCATATATGTCAAAATTCAGAACAGACCTTTTTAAAACTATTCTGTTCATAAGGTCGTTCATACGAAAAGGGCTGTAGATAAATCCTTGTATAGCTTTGCGTCTATTCTCGATACTGCTGATATTTACGCCTTTTTTATATATTGGCAGATACATTAAAATACCGGGCTGCACATCTTCGTCGATCTCTTGAACTAGAGTCACCTTTCCAGTAATGGCAGCCTCTGCGCTATCCATAGCTTTTTGCATAGCCGCTCTTCGGGTGGGCTCTGAGAACATATCGTAGCCTATTGCCGCAGTATTTCTCTCATCCAGAGGTTCAAGGTATAAAATAGAGCTGTATATCTCACGCTCTCCCAAGGGTCTGATCGAAAATGATGTAAGCCCTTCTTCTCTCATCTCCTGTTCTACTTTTGCCACATCTTCGGGCTTGATCATCTTTGAAAATCCGATTCCTTGAATCCCAGGATAGTTCTTTTTTACATTAATAGCTTCTATAAAGTCATGCCACCCTTTGCGGCTTACATGTTCGCTGCCGTGAAAAAATCCTACTCCGCTTTGAAGGATGTTCTCATATCTTTGCATACGGTTTTTTATCATATCTATGTTCTCATGTACAGTATCTTCAAATTTTTGCGTGGCAAGGGCTTTATGAAAGTTCTGAGCAGCAAACCAGATAGCAGCGGCAACAAGAATTGAAAATAGAAATACAAGAAAAACAGTTGCTCTGTTATAGACAAAAGCTTTTTTTGAAAATGATATGGGCGAGTTGTAACACCTTGACGTCAAGTCTTTATCCTTAATATATTATTTTTTTAGTTCAATCAAGCAGAGCTATCTTTTCATCATATCTTTGATTGATCAAATCCAGTTCGCTCTGGGTAGCTTCTAAAAGCTCAAAAAGCTCTTCGATCTCGCTCTCTTGTGACGCAATAAGCTTTGAAAGCTCCATTATTTTGATGGTGTCGCCCTCATTTGAAGCTGATGTCAGTTTGTCGTGATTGAGTGAGAGAAGCTCCTCTGTGCCAATAATAGACTCTTCGAGCTTTTGAACCTTTTTTTTCAGAGGCGAGGTCTGGGCATTTCTCTCTCTTACAAGTTCTGCTCTTAGTTTTTTGCTCTCTTTGGTGTTGTTTGTTTTTGGCTTCTCTTTGGACTTCTCATCTTCCTCTTCTTCCCATCCCATCTTCTCTAAAAAGAGGTCATATCCGCCGTCAAAATACTCTGCACCCTCTTTGGTGAATATAATAAGCCTGTCACACGTGCGGCGCAACAGCTCCTCGGAGTGCGTTACTATAATGGTCGAGCCATCGAAATTCTGTATAGCAGTTGTGAGTGCCTCTATGGAGTCCATATCCAAGTGGTTCGTAGGCTCATCCAAAAGAAGAAGGTTTACATCCCGCGCTAATATCTGCCCCAGCATTACACGGCTCTTTTCGCCTCCCGAGAGAAGAGAGACCTTTTTATCCGCACTATCTCCGCTAAACATCATAGCCCCCGCAATGCCACGAACAGCCTGAGCCGAAAGTTTTGTGTTGGCTGAGTGTATCTCATCGAGGACATTGTTGTTTGGATCGAGTCTTGCAATATTTGTCTGCCCGAAGTGTGCAAAAGAGGTGCTAGGGTGCATATGAACTTCGCCCTTTAGCGGTTTTAGCTCACCTGCGATCGTATTTAAAAGAGTTGATTTACCCTTGCCGTTCTTTCCAATGATGCCCAGACACTCACCCTTTTGGAGTACAAAAGAGATATTTTTAAAGAGGATGTTCTGGGGCGTATAACCGAAACTTAGCTCTTTAACATCAAGCAGAACTTTTGCGGGTGTATCTTTGTAGCTAAAATCGAACTTCAGCGTGGAGTCATAGCCAAGATCTTCAAGCAGCTCCATCTTCTCAAGCTGTTTTACTTTTGACTGTGCAAGAGCGGCGGTTGAGGCGCGAGCTTTGTTCTTGGCAATGAACTCCTCAAGCTCTTTTACCTTTTTATCCTGCGATATCTTCTGCTTCTCATAAAGCTCCTCATCCGCTTTAAGCTGCCCATAAAACTTGTGCGTATCGCCTTGGACGATATTTAGTTTTTTTCTTATGATACCCATCGTATGGGTCGTTACACCATCCATAAAATCACGATCGTGGGTGATAAGGATCACTTCACCCTCAAACGCTTTTAGAAAGTTTTTAAGCCATCTAAGAGAGATGATGTCAAGGTAGTTTGTCGGCTCATCCAGAAGAAGTAGGTTTGGCTCGGTCACTAACAGTTTGGCAAGGTTAATGCGTATCTGATAACCTCCAGAGAAGGAGAGAGGGTCTTTTTCCAGATCTTCTTGTGTAAAACCCAGACCAAAGAGGATCTTCTCGACCCTGTAGAGGTCATACTTCATATCCTCTTCAAGAGCTAGTGCCGCCTCTTCTCTAAGTGTGCTCTCGCTAAACTCAAGATACTGTTTAAGCGCGCCTATTTTGTACCCTTTTGGTATGATAACCTCACCGCTGTCGGGAGTCTCTTCACCCAAGATGATCTTAAAAAGTGTAGATTTACCGCTTCCGTTGCGACCTACAAGACCTACTTTATTGCCGGAGTTCAGTCTTAGGCTCAGGTTGCTAAAGAGCTCCTGCTTTGCAAAATTTTTGGAGATATTAAGAATCTGTATCATAGATTGTTTATGGTCTCAAGCATCCATGGCCATTCGCCGTATCCGCTGTCACTGTTGACATGTCCCGCATTTTTTAAAATCAGCATCTCGATACCCAGTGCTTTTTGAAGCTCATCTGCTTCTTGGCGTGTCATGTATGGATCATCGGTTGAGGTGATGAGAAGTGAATTTTTGGCATGCAGATTTGTCGGTATTTTGCATGGAAAAAAGCTCTTCAGCTCTTCAATGTCGCACTTCATGCTCGGAGGCACAACAAGAAAAAGATTCTCTATCTCTTCTGTTTTACCCTCATGGCATAGATGAAACCAGAGCGTATTTGCTACTGAGTGGCAAATAACGATATCGGGTTTAAAATCTTGCAACTCTTTGGTTAACTGGACTAACCACTTGTTTTTGTTTGGAAAGTCAGCATCGCTAAACTTTAAAAAACTCACACACCCGTAATCTTTAGCGATCTCAGATGCCAGCCAACTCTGCCAGTGCGGGAAATTACTCCCGCCCCAGCCGTGAAGGATTAGAACTCTCTTCATCTTTTTATGAGTGCTCGGCAATAACGTTTGCAATACGCAGCATGGTCTCATCTCTGCCGATTATCGCCATAACGCTGTCAAGCCCAGGACCGCTCATCTTGCCCAAAAGAGCGACACGCAGAGGCTGTCCTATCTTGCCAAAACCAATCCCCATCTCATCTACGACCTCTTGCATTAGGTGGTGGTAATCGCTTGGAAGGTGAAGCTCTTTGGCAGCAGAGATCTTTGCGCCAAAAGCGTTTAGTACTTCAAATGCATCTCCTTTGAGTGCTTTCTCCACTGCTTTTTGATCGTAATAGCTTGGAGTCGTTATGATCTCATATACAAGAGACGCCATCTCTTTTAGAGTCTTTGCACGCTCTTTTATGGCATCTAGCAGGATCTCTTTTTTATCGTGAGAGGTAAGAAGCAGACCATACTGCTCAAGCAGTTTTGCAAGCTCGTTGTTTGGAGTGTTCTTGATATAGTGAGAGTTCAGCCAGTCAAGCTTTTCGGTGTTGTAGATGGAAGCCGAGCGGTTGATGTTTTTAGGGTCAAAAAGCTCTCTCATCTCATCTGCGGAAAAAATCTCCTGATCTCCGTGGCTCCATCCAAGACGCACTAAAAAGTTAAGAAGCGCTTCGGGAGTATATCCCATCTCTTTGTATGCCATAACATCCGTTGCACCGTCACGTTTTGAGAGCTTCTTACCCTCTTGGTTGTGGATCATAGGAACATGGTGAAACTTCGGTATATCAAAACCTAGTGCTTCATAGATAACTATCTGTTTTGGTGTGTTTGAGAGGTGGTCGTCCCCGCGTATAACTTCTGTCACACCCATAAGATGGTCATCTATTGCAACGACAAAGTTGTATGTAGGAGAGCCGTCAGCTCTGGCAATTACAAAATCATCCAAAATATCCTCGGCTTTGAAAATAATGTTGCCTTTGACACCATCACAAACGACTATCTCTCCATTTAGAGGCGCTTTTATACGGATAACGGGCTCTACTCCCTCAGGAGGAGTGCCTGTAAAGTCACGATACTTGCCGTCATATTTGGTTCTCTCTTTGTTTGCCATCTGAGTCTCTCTAAGCTCTGCGAGCTCCTCTTTTGACATATAGCATCTGTAGGCTTTTCCCTCATCTAAAAGTTGATCTATATACCCTGCATATATCTCATCTCTTTGAGATTGGTACACTATCTCGCCGTCATGCTCCAGACCAAGCCAATGAAATGCATTTACGATGGCATCTGCCGCTTCTTTTGAATTTCTTGCTTTGTCGGTGTCTTCAATGCGAAGAAGAAACTTGCCGCTGTTTTTTCTAGCCCAGAGATAAGAAAAAAGAGCCGTTCTTAAGCCGCCGATATGTAGATAGCCCGTAGGACTTGGAGCAAAACGAGTGACAACCATGAAAAAACCTTTGTAAAATAGTTACGGAATTTTAGGCTAACATTTGTTAAAAGCGGGTAAAATACTTTTTTTAAATATGAATCAGGATAGCAGATGTATAAGATACTTTTATCTCTTTTTATTGGTGCGATGTTAAACGCGGAGCTTATTAACGGTGTTGGCGTCGTAGTAAAAGGGGAGCCGATAACTCTTTATGATATAAAAGAGGAGATGAAAATATCTAGACTCGATGCACAGAGCGCGACAGATAGTCTCATAAGAAAAAAGCTCGAAGAAGCTGAGATAGAAGAGCGCAAAATAAGTGTTACAAGCTCTGAGGTTTATGACGATATAAAAAAGACCGCTATGACGAACAAGATGAGCATAGATGAGCTTTACGAGGCGGTTAGAAACTCGAACGGACTAACTTCTACAGAGTTTAAAGCTAAAACAAAAGAGAAGCTCCTCTCACAAAAACTCTACTCTGCGATCGCTTACTCATCTATTGACACTCCAAGCGAAGATGAGTTAAAAGAGTACTATGAGCTGCACAAAGATGAGTTTTTACGTCCAAGCGCTTTTGATGTGACGATATACAGCTCAAAAAATAGAAATGCACTTGAGAAAAAGACGACTATTCCTATGTTTCACTCAGATGAGATAAAGATGGATGAGCAGATATTGGAGTACGGCAGAATCTCTCCGGAACTATCCCGACTTCTTGAAAATACTCAGCTCAACACATTTACTCCCGTTGTCTCTGAGCCAAACGGTATGTTCGTGAGTTTTTACCTAAAAGAGGTAAAAGTGCCAAGCAGCGTAGAGTATGAGGGTGTTAAAAATCAGATAATGAACCTTATTATGTCTCAAAAAAGAGAGCAGGTACTGAGTGATCACTTTGCAAGACTCAGAAACAGTGCGGATATAAAAATAATTAGAGAACTCTAAAAGATGTTGAGTGATGAAAATTTTATAAATATCGCGCAGGAACTAGCAAGCGCTTCAAAGTGTGTCTCCAAGCAGGTCGGTGCAGTAATAGTAAAAGATGGCAGAATACTAAGCACAGGCTATAACGGAACTCCTGCAGGGTATATAAACTGTCGTGAGCACTGGGAGGGAGAGTATACTTCCGAGCATCATGAGTGGTCAAAGACTTACGAGATACATGCTGAGATGAACGCAATCATCTGGGCCGCAAGAAAAGGCATAAGCATAGAGGGCGCAACAATTTACGTCACACTTGAGCCCTGCAGCGAGTGCAGTAAAAATATCATAGCGAGCGGAATCAAGCGCATAGTCTATCTGAAACCTTATGAGCATAATCACTCAGAGATCATCTCAAAATTTATAAAAGATAACAATGTAATCATTGAAATGTTAGGTCAAAGAGGTTAAAAATGGATGAACAAAAAGCATTAGAGGCTGAGATAGGAAGACATCTTATGCAGCCGGAAAACTATGGCAAACTTGAAGAAGCTACTTGTGTCGGAGTGGGGATTGACCACGCGACGAAAAGTTATGTCATTATGTATATAAACAGAGACAAGAGCTCTATACTTGACGTAAAATTTGGTACAAACGGAAATCAGGACACTACCACGCTTGGTTCTATCTTTACCGAAATGATAAAGGGTGAGAGCATAGAAGAGGCGCTTGAGATAACTTCAAATTTGGAGAAAGATCTACAAGAGAGTTATGCGGCTATTCCTGCGCCAAAAGTAGATACAAGCAAGCCAGAAGGCGAGCAGGTCGAGCATATCTCAACAGAGCATCAAGACAGCGCAAATATGGTGCTTACATCATTTCGTGCCGCAATGCGCCATTATGATAGAAAACTGGGTGGCATAGATGAGGAGCAGTTTGAGATGAGCATAGTTAAAACCTGTCCATACTCTACAAAAGAGTGCAATCTTGTTGCAAAAGATAAGAAAAAATCTTAAGAGTCTAAAAACTCCGCGATCCTCTCGGTAGGTCGCCCGATTATCGCTCTACCGCCCTTTATAATTATGGGGCGCTCAATAAGTTTTGGATGTTTTGCCATCGCTTCTATTAGAGCTTCATCATCTTTGACATCCTTTAAATTCAGCTCTTTGTATATATCTTCCTTTATTCTCATCAACTCTCTTGGCGCAATGTCAAGCATTTTTAATATGCTCTTGATCTGATCTTCATTTGGAGACTCTTCCAAATACTTTACAACTTTGGCATCACACTTTTTCTCTTTTAGTATCTCCATAGCTTCGCGTGACTTTGAACATTTGGGGTTGTGCCATATTTTTATTTCTTGCATTTTGACCTCTTTTTTGTCGGTATTTTACACTATAATCTAAAAAACGAAAATTGTATGAGGAAATTTTATGGTAGATATAGTGCTTTATATTCACATATTGGGGGCGACTGCTTGGATCGGGGGAGCACTCTTGCTATTTGCGCTCGGCATACTCTTAAAGGGGAAAGAGGCTCAGGAACAGACCTATGAGTACTTGGGGCCGCTTTATGGTTATTTTGAGACTTTCTGGCTGGTAGTTTTGTTAAGTACGGGGACATTTCTCTTTTTTAATTTTAATCTTATAGATGTATTGACGCTTGACATTGACGAGTCGAAGCTTGGTTATATGATGAGCAACAAACTATTTTATGTGGGTGCGATAACTCTATTTACCATTGTTCACATGAGAATCGCTCTAAAGACGCATAAAAACGAACGCACAATTGTTCAAAAGATCGTGTCGCGTGCAAGCTCTATGATGATATTTTTCTTAAATCTTATAGTGCTCTGGTATGCGATGCAGCTAAGACATATCCTCTCTTAATCTCGAAAAACCTATTTTTACTAAAGAAACTTTTTTGCTTCGCAAAAACCGCTTTCGCTAGTTTTCGTAGCTTTAGGGGGTTGCAAGGGACATCTGTCCCTGCCACTGAAACGGACGCGTTCGTTTTAGTGCTTAACATTCCTCTTTAAAAAAGTTTTGTAAATTTCTTTAAAATCTTATATATCTGACAGCCTACGCAGTAGTTAAATGTAAGTTCTAAAAATGCGCAGACCAGAAGCACGGCAACAACTAAAACCGCAGCGAGTGCTTCTCCCAAACTAAACATTATAAAAGAGATAAGCACGAACACAAAACCGATCTTAAGGGCAAACTCTTTTGCTCCGGCATCTATCTCAATTTTTTTAAGCCCTAGCATCTTAGCGATAATTTTTGCGAGATGAAAAATAGGGCTTGCTTTTTTATAGTCCAAAGAGCGCACCAAAAAATCATATAGCAGAAGTGTTAAAAGCCAGAGCTGAGGAGATATTATAAATATAACCGCTATGGCAGAGACCAAACCTGCCATTACTCTGACCACGTTTTGATCGACTTTTTTAAATATTACAGGACAAGACCCCATCTATTTTTCCCTTTATATCGTATAGTTTAAAAATTTGTTTTGATAGCTTGAGAGTTCCATAATGCTAATATCAAAAATATCTTTTATGCTCTCTCTTGACTCTTCAAAAAACATATTCAATAGAGGATGATTGATTTTTGCATCAACAATTTTCAGGTCATCCTCAAGAGCGATTAGAATATCCAAAACTTTTACCTCTTTTGGATCGCGTGCGAGTTTATAGCCGCCTTTGGCACCTCTGATGCTCTCTACGATCCCTGCACGCCTAAGTTTTCCAAGAAGCTGCTCAAGATAATTTTGAGGAATGTTTGCGTTGGCAGCTATATCTTTTATCTGCATCACAGAGTCGCCTTCATGCTTGCTTAGTTCGCAAATAGCGGCAAGACCGTAACTGCCTTTCGTTGATATTAGTGGCATTGTTACTCCAAATCTATTATATCAACGCGAAGTATACACTTTTTTCAAAACAATGTAAAGTGATTTACTTGTAATTAAATATATATTTTTTCTTCATTAAATTCCCCCCAATTATAGGCTTATGTTTATAATCTATACTAATTTAGTAATGTATAACACAACAAAATCACTTGACTTTGTTTCTGAAACCGATTATACTTTCGTCAAATAAATTAAAATTGGAGAAAATTAAGATGTCACAAAGTGAACATATAACAAAAGATCTTTTTTGCAAGAATCAGAGCCGTATGCATGCCGGACTCTTGGTTATGCTGATGTGCGCCTATCTGTTTAGCGCGAATGTAGCTATTTTATATGTTTTGGTTTATGACTTTTTAATGAGAATATATATGGCACCGCATATGAGTCCTATATATTTAATCTCTACTTTTTTAGTCAAGATAGCAGGACTTAAGAGAGAAGCTACGGATGAAAACGCAAAAGAGTTTGCTTCTCATGTCGGTTTGACACTTCTTTTTGCATCTCTTGGCGCAGAACTTTTAAATGAGACGACGATCGCTTATCTGCTGGTTGGATTTTTAAGCATATGGAAAATCGCAGAAGCTACAAAAGAGTTCTGTTTTGCGTGCAAGTTTTATGAGCTGCTAAAGAGCAGAAATATTGAGCTGGAGTCACTATGAGTTATGTGAATGATATAGTTTCTGGCACTGGTGCAGGGAGCAAAGATGCAGGAAAAAGCTTACAGATCGGTAATTAAAACAATCTCTTGGAGAACGCTTGGGACCATAGATACAATGGTCATCTCCTATATTATAACAGGCAGTTTGGTTATGGCGGCTTCCATAGGCTCTATAGAGGTGGTAACGAAGATGATCCTCTACTACTACCATGAGAGAGCATGGAACAAGATAGATATAGGCAGGCATAAAGCGGTTGCCGGTGATTATCATATTTAGATAAAGGGATTTTATGAGAGAAAAGGTTCAAAAATTAAATACAGAGTTTAAACATCTGGATGCAAAGGATGTTTTGGAGCATTTTTTAAAACTCTATATAGACAAAATAGCTCTATCGTCAAGTTTTGGTGCAGAAGATCAGGTACTAACTGACATGATCTTAAAAATAGACGCAAATACCCAGATATTTACGCTCGATACAGGTAGATTGCCGCAGCAGACCTACGATGTTATGAGCAGAACAAATTTAAAGTACAAAACAAAAATAAGGGTCTACTTCCCAGATTGCAGAGATGTAGAGAGACTCTATCACAAGCAGGGGGCTAACGGATTTTACGACTCCGTAGAGAATAGAAAAGAGTGCTGTTATGTAAGAAAGATAGCACCTCTTAAAAGAGCTCTAAACGGGCTTGAAGTTTGGATCACCGGTCTTAGAGCCGAGCAGAGCCCGACGCGTGAAGAGACAGAGATGTTAGAGTGGGACGAGAGCAACGGTGTAATAAAACTAAATCCGCTGATTTCATGGAGCGAGAGCGATGTCTGGAGCTATATTAGAGAAAACGGTGTGCCATATAATTCACTGCATAATGAGGGATACCCAAGCATTGGGTGTGAACCTTGTACGAGAGCAGTTCAAGCAGGTGCAGATTTACGAAGCGGCAGATGGTGGTGGGAAAGCCCGGAACACAAAGAGTGTGGATTGCACATAAAGGAGACAAATTGATAGATACAAAGAGATTGACACATTTAAAACAGCTAGAAGCCGAATCGATCCATATTCTTAGAGAGGTGGTCGCTGAGTTTGACAATCCCGTGATGATGTACTCTGTGGGTAAAGATTCGGCGGTAATGTTACATCTCGCACTTAAAGCTTTTTTTCCGGCAAAACTGCCGTTTCCGCTTCTGCATGTAGATACAAGATGGAAGTTTAAGGAGATGATAGAGTTTCGGGATCAAAGAGCAAAAGATGAGGGGTTTGAACTTCTTGTTCACACCAACCCCGAGGGAGTAGAGATGGATATTAATCCATTTGTTCACGGCTCGGCAGTTCATACGGACATAATGAAGACTCAGGGGCTCAAACAGGCGCTTAACAAATATAAGTTTGACGCTGTCTTTGGCGGGGCAAGGAGAGATGAGGAGAAATCCAGAGCAAAAGAGAGGATATACTCTTTTAGAGATAAAAACCATAGATGGGACCCGAAAAATCAGAGACCTGAGCTATGGAGTATCTACAACTCGCGTGTTCATAAGGGCGAGAGCATAAGAGTTTTTCCTCTTAGCAACTGGACGGAGCTTGATATCTGGCAATATATCTACCTAGAGCATATCCCGATCGTTCCGCTCTACTTTGCCAAAAAAAGACCCGTTGTTCAAAAGGACGGCGTCAAGATAATGGTCGATGATGAGAGAATGCCGATCGAAGAGGGCGAAGAGATAAAAGAGGAGATGGTGCGCTTTAGAACTTTAGGGTGTTACCCTCTTACGGGTGCGGTTGAGTCAAATGCGACAACACTTGGTGAAATTATTCAAGAGATGCTCTTGACTAAGACAAGTGAGAGACAGGGGCGTGTGATCGATAATGATTCGGCGGGTTCAATGGAGAAGAAAAAAATAGAGGGGTATTTTTAAGATGTCGGTACTAGAGAAAAAAATAGCAACAGATATTGAGAGTTATCTCAAAGAGCATGAGAATAAGCAGCTACTCAGATTTATTACATGCGGGAGCGTTGATGACGGCAAAAGTACGCTTATTGGAAGGCTTTTGCACGACTCGAAGATGATCTTTGAGGATCAGCTTGCAGCCATAAAAAAAGATAGCAAAAAGAGCGGAACAACGGAGGGGGAGTTTGATTTATCACTTTTAGTTGACGGTCTGCAGAGCGAGAGAGAGCAGGGTATCACCATAGATGTTGCCTACAGATACTTTACGACGGACAAGCGAAAGTTCATTATTGCTGACACTCCGGGGCATGAGCAGTACACGAGAAATATGGCAACGGGTGCCAGTACTGCGGATCTGGCAATAATCCTCATCGATGCAAGACATGGGATCCAGACACAGACAAAGAGACACTCTTTTATAGCAAAACTGCTTGGGATCAAGCATATCGTAGTTGCCGTAAATAAGATGGATCTGATGGATTTTTCTGAGGATGTTTATGAAAATATTAAAAAAGAGTATCTCTCATTTGCAAAGGATATAGGGCTTAGTGAAGATATTACGCTTATTCCGTTATCTGCCTTAAACGGGGACAATGTTGTTGATATGAGCAAAAAAACTCCGTGGTACAAAGGTGAGACGCTTCTGCACTGTTTGGAGAATATAGAGATAGAGAGCGACAGGGATCTGGTTCATTTCAGGATGCCGGTGCAGTACGTAAATAGACCAAATCTGGACTTTAGAGGATACTGCGGGACGATCTCTTCGGGTGTTATAAAGGTGGGAGAGAGCATTACCGTTTTGCCATCAGGGAAGTGCTCAAAGGTCAAAGAGATAGTGACTTATGATGGTAATTTAGAGTATGCCTACGTGCAGCAGGCTGTAACCATTACACTTGAAGATGAGATAGATATAAGTCGTGGGGATATCATGGTGAAGAGCGATGAGCAGCCGGACAGTGCCAACACTTTTGATGTGAATATCGTCTGGATGAGCGAAGAGCCGCTGCTTAAGCATAAGCAGTATTTTATAAAAAGAGCTTCTTCTGTGGTTGTGGGTAGCGTTGAGAGCTTTTACTATAAAACGGATGTAAACACACAGGAGCATCAGAGTGCAAATCTACTAAATCTAAACGAGATAGGACATGCAAAGCTCTCTCTTGAGAGTCATCTGGCGTATGACCCATACATTAAAAACAAGGCTATGGGAAGCTTTATAATCATAGACAGAGTTACAAACAACACACTCGGAGCTGGGATGATCGTTCAAAAATCTCAAACAGATTCAAAAGCAAAAGCTCACGAATATTCAGAGTTTGAGACAGAGCTAAATGCACTTGTAAGGAAACATTTTCCGCACTGGGAAGCAAAAGAGATTTTTTAGGAAAAGAGTATGTCAAAAGAGACAAAAGCACAAAGAGTTGAACGTATAAAAAGAGAAAAAGACGGTCTAGATGTTTTTGCAGATATCTACCGCTATGCAAAGAGCGGCGAAGATATTGACCCCGAAGATATAGACAGATTTAAATGGTACGGGCTATATACCCAAAACACCAATCTTCAAGAGAGAGAGGACAAGACGCTCTACTTCATGTTAAGGGTTAAGCTAGAGAGCGGCAGGATGGATTTAAATCAGCTTGAAGCGGCTCTGGAGATCTCAAAGAGGTATGCAAGAGGCACGGCTGACTTTACGACAAGGCAGGATCTGCAGTTTCACTTTATCAGAGTGGAGGATCTGCCTGCAATTTTTTCATGTTTGAGCGAGGTGGGACTTACTACCGCTTTTGCGGCCGGAGATGTTGCCAGAAATGTGGTTACATGTCCCGTAAGCGATGTAGATAAAGAGCGCCTTTATGATGTGGAGGCGATAACCAAAGAAGTTAATGACTACTTTGACGCAAACAGAGAGATATCGAACTTGCCGCGAAAATATAAGGTTGGAATCAGCAGCTGTCCCAAACACTGTGCCTCGCATGAGATACAGGATCTAAGCTTTAACGCAAAAAAGAGTGAAGAGGGCGAAGTGATCTTTGATGTCAGCGTGGGCGGAGGACTGGCATCAAACAAGCGTATAGCTTCTCATATAGGCTATATAGAACCGCATCAGGTTTTAGCAGTTGCCAAAGCAATCACGGAGATTTACAGAGACTATGGTAACAGGGAGAATAGAAACAGAGCAAGACTCGGGCATCTGCTCGACGCTCTGGGGGTTGAACAATTTATCGAGATATTGCACTCAAAAGTAGATTTCAGACTTCAACTGGATGACGTGCAAAAATATACTCCTTATGTAAATAGAGAACATTTCGGTATACACAAGAGTATAAATGAGGGCAGAAGTTACATAGGTTGTGCCATAAATGGGGGAAAAATAGGAGCCGAGGGGTTGAGCGGGCTTATAAAGATAGCTAAAAAATATGACGTTACTGCTATAAGAGCGACCACGGCGCAGAATTTTGTCATTACAGATCTGCCTAGTGAAAATGCCGTCTTTGTGGTAGAGGAGTTAAAGGAGATGGGTATTGATGCAGAGCCATCTGTGTTTAAGGCAAGAACGCTCTCTTGTACGGGGATAAATTTTTGTAAATTTGCCGTCTCCGAGACAAAAGATCTGGCAGCAAAACTGGTTGAACATCTCCAGAGAAAATTTCCGCATTTTGAAGAGAGGCTCTCCTTTAGCGTCAACGGATGCCCAAACTCATGCGCACATCCGCATATAGTAGATATTGGGCTTTTAGGTTGTAAAGTGAAGAGGAACGGCGAGAGTGTCTCAGGATTTGAGCTTGTCTTAGGTGGAAATTTAGAGGGAGATAAGAGCAGTTTTGGGAGAAAAACGGGGATAAAATTTGCAGCAGATGATACATTTAGGGTTGTTGAGAGCATAGTAGAGAGTTATCAGGGGAGCCATTACAAAAATTTTTATGATTATGCTTACGGAATAATTTATGAGTAAAGATATATTTAGACCGCTTCTTGCCAGCAAAAAAGAGCTAAAAGAGGAGATAAAGAAGAGTATTATAGGGATTCATAAAAAGTACTATTTTGATTATACGGCTTCTGGGTTGGCATATAAAGCAATAGAGTCTCGTATGGCGGAATTATGCAAATACTCACTCAAAAGAGGCTTCAATGGCTGCAAAAACGGATCTTTTGTACAGAGAAGCACGCAGACATCTAAAGAGCTCTTTAAAACTTGAACCGGATTTTGCGATACTGCCATCAGGTTGCGGAGCAACGGCAGCTATAAAGAGGTTTCAGGAGATACTAGGGATATATATTCCGCCTGCAACTCGTAAAAGATTTAATATTCAAAGCTGTGGCGGATCACGCCCTTTGGTGATAGTAGGGCCTTATGAGCACCACTCAAACGAGGTGAGTTACCGAGAGGCTTTGTGTGACATAGTTCGCATAGGATTGGATGATAACGGAGTGGTTGATACAGGGCAGCTTGAGAATGTTTTAAAAAAAAACAGAGGTAGAGAGATAATAGGAGCTTTTTGTATCGCTTCAAATGTAACGGGCATTATCACCCCTTATGAAAAGATCTCTCTGCTCCTTCGCAAATATGGTGCAATAGTCTGCTTTGACGGTGCCGCATCATCTCCATATATGAATGTTCCCTCCTCATTTTATGACGTAATGTTTCTATCTCCGCATAAACTTATAGGAGGTCCTGGTTCATGCGGACTTTTGGCTATCAGAAAATCTCTTATCGATGAGAGCATATCTCCATCTTTTGCGGGCGGAGGAACGGTTGAGTATGTAGACCGCAGTTCTCATAAGTTTATTGATGAAAAAGAGTTAAGAGAAGACGCCGGGACATCTCCCATTCTGCAGCTTATCCGCGCCGCACTTGCATATCAGCTTAGAAACAAGATCGGATTTACCTGGATAAAAAATGAGAAGAACAGACTCCTAAAACATCTCATAGATGGCCTGTTGAAAATTCCAGGCTGTACAATTTATGGAAATATGAGAGAGGAGAATATAGGGATAGTCTCTTTCAATATAGAGGGGGTAGACCCATATAGTCTATGCTCAAGCATGTCAAGCAAAAACGGTCTGCAGACTCGCGCAGGCTGCTCTTGCGCAGGACCGTACGGGCATGATCTTTTGGGGCTGGAGGATGAACATGCCATAGAGGAGAAACCGGGATGGCTCCGTATAAGTATCCACTTTTCCCAAGAGATAAGCGACATTGACTATCTTCTTGCGGCACTTAATAAAACCATCTGTGAGATTAAGAGCTATTGAATATTTGCAATAGTACAATTTAATAAAATTTCAGGAGTGTAAAATGGTTTATGAATTATCAAACCCGGTTACAAAGACTCTTATTATGCATTTAAGAGACCAGAGCAGCGATGCCCTCCGTTTTAGGCATACCGTTATGGAGCTTACAAAGCAGTTGATGTATGAGGCGCTTAAAGAGCCGGTTCTTACGCAAAAGAGTATAACGACATGGCGCGGCAAAGAGAGTTATGAAGTTATAGATGAGGACAATATTGTGGTCGCAACCGTTTTACGGGCAGGAATGCCGATGCTTGATAGCGCGGTGGACCTTCTGCCTGGGGTCTCTGCAGGATTTTTGGCGATGAAAAGGGATGAGACTACTCACAAAAGCGTTTTATACTATGACAGGTTGCCTGACTGCAAGGGAAAAACCGTTATCTTGGTTGATCCGATGGTTGCAACCGGAGGCTCTATGATGGATGCCATAGAGCTTATCAAGGGCAGAGAGCCGCTGAAGATAATTACGCTAAATATCATAGGCTCGCCTGAGGGCTTGGAGAAAGTAAGCAAGGCGTATCCTGAAGTAGATATCTACATAGCGCAGATAGATGAGAGACTTAACAGCGATAAGTTCATAATCCCGGGGCTTGGGGACGCTGGTGATCGCTCTTACAACACCGTAAAACAGTAGATGACTATAGACTTAAGAGGCAAAACCTCAAACGAGATACTGGAGTGTTTTGAAGCTCTGGATGTAGAGGGCGGTGAAATAGTAGAGGCTGAGGTCCTAGAGTCCGATATAGAGAGTATCGGCTACAAGGCTTGTGTCGATCTGGCACAGCTCTATTTTATGAAGCTTCTTACCCCGATAAAAAAAGATGAAAACACAACCATTTTAAGATTTCAAAAGCTGCATCTCAACAGTTCTTTTCATAACGATAAAGACAACGGCAGAGAAAAGTATGGCGTAGAGAGCGATTTTTTCAGTATCGACAAAACAAAGCAGTTCAGTTTTTTGTACCACTATAAAAAAGCATTGGAATTTATAGATGTTAAGAGTAAAAAGAGGGTTTTAAACCTCGGAGTAAACCGCGGTGATGAGTTTAGTGTCATAAAAGATATGCTTGATGGCAAAGAGTTTGCAGATATGGAGTTTATCGGGATTGACTACTCCGCTTCGGCGATCGAGTTTGCAAAAAAAGAGTTCTCTCGTTGTGAAAATGTCGAGTTTATCTGCCATGACATAAACGCTCTTAGTGAGCTGGAGTTAGGAAGATTTGACCTCATTATCTCCATAGGAACGCTTCAAAGCTCAAACATCGAGTTTAATGCTACTTTTATGTCCATGTACCAAAACTACTTGGCAGAGGGCGGTGCAATGCTGCTCGGTTTTCCAAACTGCAGATGGATAGAGGGCGAGATGATCTACGGCGCAAAAGCCCCTAACTACTCATTTAGCGAGCTTGGACTTGTTTTAAAAGATATACACTTCTGTAAAAAGTATCTACAGCAGAAAAAGTACAGAACAGTGGTAACGGGGAAGGATTATCTCTTTTTGAGTGCGAGAAAGATTTAGTTTAAAACCTGCTTTTTCAAAGCCTAAATCTAAACCGCCTGCACCGCTGAAGAGGGATATCATGTTCATTTATTTGATCTAATTTGTTTAAATGTCCCAAATATATGCTTTTGATGATATTCTAAAGCATTATGATGTAGCCTAAATCTTGGATCGCTTGGTTTAAATATAACTTTGCCATCAATATCTTTTAATACTTCATTTTGTTTTACTTTCTCATGAACATTGACAATATAGTCATCATCTATATTTTTAATAGTAAAAAAACCTTTATCAAATGCCCAATGCAAATCTCGGCAAAGAGCCATTCCATTTGGCACTGCATCAGGTCCATTGTGTGCTTGTGGCATGATATGTGCAGCTTCTAAATTGGATAATAATTCATAGCTTATTGATTTTCCTGTGACTGCACATTTCCCCATATATGCAAACAATACAATATCTCTAAAATTATTACTTTTAATTAAGCCTGTTTCATCAGATGGCACTTCTTTTCTATGTTCAGCAGTTTCTTCTAAATTATCGAATAAATGTTTTTGTGTATCAAACATAATTTTTATTGTTTCATCAGGAATGATTGTTTTTACATTAACATCAATAGGAGTATGAAGAAAATCAACTAGCTCTAAATCAATCAATAAATGATTTATATTTTTTACTCCAGTTTTTGCATTAAGTAAAAATGTATTTAATTCTCTATAATGGAAAGTATTTTCTGAAACCGTAAATAAATTTAATTTGAAATATACTCTGTTATCAATGGTATATTTTGTAAAAGCAATAATATCATCAGGCTGAAATAAATTTCTATCTGTATCTATTTCCGTTGGAATGTATAATCTATATTCATCTCTAGTTTTTTTTACTTCTGGTGTCGCTGTTTTACTATTATGATATACATAACTACATGAAACAATATTGTTATTCATATCAATAATATCAAGAAGAACACTATCATTAAGCTCTAGTTTACTTAAATGTGGGAAAAAATTAGTTATATTTTTTCCTATAAAAAGGAATCTACCTGCTTTTTTAGGAACGCCCTTTCTATATCCTAATTCATTTTCATAGCATTTATGAATATACACTTTATCAAACTGCATAATTTTCCTTTTTATATAAAATATTTTTTTAATAAAACATCAACAGCTAAAGCCACTTTCTTTGCTAATAGTGGAGGAACAGCATTACCAATCATTTGATAACAAGCTCCTTGACTTCCTAAAAATTCAAAGTCATCATCAAATGTTTGTAATCTAGCGGCTTCTCTTGGAGTTATACTTCTTGCTTGTTTTGGATCAGGATGAATATGTCTTAATCCATCTTTGTGCAAATGAGCTGGAATTGTATTACTTTGCTTTTCATAAGCAAGGACATTGTACTTGTGAAAAGATGATTTTTTGCCTGTTTTTTCATAATACAATTGCTTTAAAGAGTCTATATTTGGGTATTTTTTTGAGCCATTTTGTACATCAAGAGCTAATTCATTAAAAATTTCTATATCTCTTGGGCTATGAAATCTTGGTATGTGATTTGCAATATTTGATTTATGGTGAGATACTTTTTTAACATTATATTTGTGATTTTCATTTAAAGGATATAATGGCTCTAAATCCGATATAGCTTCTTTTACTGTAATTTTTTTATCAACCTTGAAAGACGGCAAGATATTTAAGTAAAAATCTTCCAATACATCTTCTGAATTATGCTTGGTAAGTTCTTTATTTATTCCTATAATTATCACCCTTTTTCTTATTTGTGGAACTCCATAATCTGATGAATCCAATAATGCAGTTTTTTTTAAATCGGATGTAATCACGTATCCTTCTTTTTCAAAATCGTCTCGAATTCTATCAATAATATTAACCCCATCTGGCATAGCACTTAAAATCCCTTGAACATTTTCAAAAACAAATAATTTAGGCTTAAACTCTTTGACAACTTTTAAATAGTTTTCAAATAAATAATTTCTATAATCACATTTCATATTGTTTTTATCTTGAACTCGACCAGCTAGTGAATAAGCTTGGCAAGGTGGACCACCTATAATTACATCAATATTTGTGTTATTAACTAATCTTTTTAATCCAATATGTTTACCATATTCTTCATCATCAAAGCCATTTAGTAATTCATCCATTCTTTGTATATCAAAATGTAAAACTTTCTCATCAACATTTTCAATATTCCACTTAGTATTTAATCTATGTTTGAGAGTGTTGCTAGCATTTTTATCCCATTCTACAAAAGCATGAGGAATATATTTATTGGTTTGCTCAAAGCCATCTGTTAATCCACCACAACCAGCAAATAAATCTATATAATTGTATTTCATTGTAAAACTTCTTTTAATTTGTTGGCAATGTGATAGCCTAAAAGTGGTGGTACGGCATTGCCAACTTGTCTGTATTGTTCAGTTTTTGTGCCTAAAAAAATGAAATCATCGGGAAAAGATTGCAATCTAGCATTTTCTCTAACTGTTGGTACTCTATCAAATTTATAATGAAAATGATTTCTGTGTCCCGTATCTATAGTCTTTGATGGTTTTTTACTATGATACCTTGTCCATGCTTCATTAAATTTTCTACTCTCTCCAACTCCTTTTGGTAAATCTTTATGATTTCCACCTTCGGGTACTTGAGAGATTACACTTTTAACTAAATCCGAATGAGCCGTACCTATATGATTTCGTACTTGTGTTGAATTTTTTCTCATGTTTTGTTGAAACTCTGATAATGGTTTACTTGCATATTCTAATATTTCAGCACCCAAATTATCTTTTAAATGTGGTAAATCCGAAATTGCTTCTTCACAAGTCACATAGTTGTCTTGGGACAAAATTTTATTTGGAAACTCAAATTTACCATACTCTTCTAATAAACCTACAAAAAATAATCTCTTTCTAATTTGAGGAACTCCAAAATCTGGAGCATACAATATGGTTGAGTTTTGTATATAGCCATTTTCTTTAAATTTTTTCTCAATTTCAACTTTAGCTTTTCCTTTGTATAAAGTAGCAAGTCCTGGCACATTTTCAATAATGATTGCTTTTGGTTTCGCTTTTAGGAGTTGTGCTATTTTAAATACAGAATAAAAAAGCTCATTTCGCTTATCATTTTCATCTCTAGTACCAGTAAGTGAGAAGCCTTGACAAGGAGGACCAGCAATAATTACATCCACTCCATTTTTTTTATCCAAAAAATCTACTATATCTTGAATATTTTTATTACATGACAAATCTTTTACAAGTGCTTCTGAATTTGTATGATTATATTTAAATGTATCTAGAGCAACCTTTACATTGTCAACTCCTAGTACAATATCAAATCCAGCTTCTTGAAATCCATAAGAGAAACCGCCACATCCTGAAAATAAATCTAATGCTTTCATCTTATTGTCTTCTTATAAGGAATTTCTATAGCGTCACAATTTCTCAAAATCAAATCTTCTGGGTTATTTTTATTTCCGCTATATACGTAAGTTTGTGAAAACTTTTGCAGCCATATTTGTCCGTTTGGCTTATTCATCGTGTCTGTAAAAGCATCTTTTTCATAGTTTTCTAAGTCCTCACCCATATTGTTTGTTATATTGTTTCCTGTTGTTACACTAGCTCCGGCAGTTTGATAGTTATTTACGATATCTATGAATGTTTTGAGTATATTTGACAACTTCCAACCCTTACTATTTTTAAAATTATATCTTTTAATTATGTATAGTACTATTTTTTGATAAAGCACTTTAAAAATATGTCATTTTGCAATATTTATAATTTTAGTGCTATAAAGTAATTATAAAGAAAATAATATTTAAAGACCAAGATATGGTTGTTTTTTTGATTGTTGCATGTCGCTAAAATAAAGTTACAAAAACAATATATGTTTTAGCAAAAAAA
Source organism: Sulfurimonas crateris (assembly GCF_005217605.1). NCBI lineage: Bacteria > Pseudomonadati > Campylobacterota > Epsilonproteobacteria > Campylobacterales > Sulfurimonadaceae > Sulfurimonas > Sulfurimonas crateris. The sequence goes on from NZ_SZPX01000001.1 coordinate 223,602, forward strand.
GTACAGAGCAGTGGTAACGGGGAAGGATTATCTCTTTTTGAGTGCGAGAAAGATCGCACAAAAGTAATATCTATAGAGATAGTCGAGTAAGGCAAATAACAAAATCCAAATTTTCTTTCTTTAGCTATAATTTTGCCTTAAAGAGAAAAGGTTTTGTAATGACTCACGACAACATTATTCAGGGTAACGAGCTGTTTCGCAAAAGTTATTTCAAGGCTCATGAAAAGGAGCTTTTGGAACTTGCTACAAAGGGGCAGACGCCAAAAGCGCTATATATAGGGTGTTCTGACTCAAGAGTCGTACCCGATTTGATGACAAACAGCGCACCTGGTGATCTTTTTGTCGTGAGAAACATAGGAAATTTTGTCGCACCATATAAACCTGATGAGGATTTTCACTCTACCGCATCGGCTATTGAGTACGCCGTGAGCGTGCTTAAAGTCAAAAATATCATAGTATGCGGTCACACAAAGTGCGGGGCGATAGAGGCTATCCATAACAAGAGCTGCAGTGATGATCCTGAACTTGTTCATACAAAAACATGGTTGACACTCGGCGAGAGCGCAAAGTCGCAGGCGCTTATCGCACTTGGACCCAATGCAGATAAAACAGCGCTTCTTCGTCTGACGGAAAAACTCTCCGTCATCTCTCAGCTTGAAAATCTCTTAACTTACCCATCTGTTAAAAAAAGGGTCGATAAGAATGAAGTTTCAATTCACGGCTGGGTTTACGATATTGAGAGCGGGGAGATAGAGTACTATGACCCTGAGATATCACAGTTCCTACCGCTTAGCTCGCTAAAAAAATAGAGCTAAAGCAGATACTTTTTTATCCAGACACTTAGTACGTAAAGCCCCCAGACATGCTGTTTAAAAGCTCCCCTTGAAGCGTTTTGGATATACTCCTCGATAGCATCTTTTTTAAAGATCCCGCTTTTGTCGTTTACCTCTCTGATTAGCTCTATCTTTTTGCTCTCTACCAAATATTCCATATATGGGTTAGAGAACCCCTTTTTTCTGCGAGAGAGAATTTTTTCACCGAGATACGGCTTTGCGATCGATTTAAGAAGCGACTTAGTGGTGCCATCCTCGTAACGCAGCTTTGGATCGATCGAGAATAGCGCAGACGCTAATTTATGGTCTAAAAAAGGTGTGCGTGATTCAATTGAGTGCGCCATGCTTACACGGTCAAGTTTACTCAAAAAGTGCTCGGCTTGAAAAAGATGCAGGTCAATATAGCTGTACCAGATGCTCTCATCACGGTGTTGTGAGTTCTCAAATCTCTCTCTATAGCTCTTTATATATTTGAGCGATTCATTATCTCTTACATTTCTTCTTAGAAGCATATTTTTTTGCAGGTCTGTAAAGCTCTCGCCTGTGGTGCGAAACAGAAGTGTGTTGTCAAAAACCCTTTTGTACCTCTCCCACTCTCTGTTCATCGAGAAGTTAGAGTGAAAATAGTTGCTTAGCCAGTTTCTGTTCTTGAGTTTTGTGAGTGATTGCACATCCAAAAATTCAAAATATTGTCTATATCCCAAAAAGAGCTCATCGCTCCCCTCTCCGCTTAAAACCACTTTGTAGCCATCTTTTTTAATACGCTCAAAAAGCAGGTAGAGCGGGATTGCCGCCGGATCGTTTAGAGGCTCGTCAAGCGTATCGAGAGTTTTGTCAAGCGCATCGATAAAGTCGTTTTGCAAGATCTCGACCTCCTGATTTGAGACACCCAAAAACTCCGCGCTCTCTTTGGCGTTTTGCCTCTCGTCATATTTTGCAAAATCTTTGTAGCCCAGTGTGTAGGTCTGCAGTTTTACTCCGTTTTTTATGGCAAAGGCGTTTATTAGAGCACTATCGATTCCTCCTGAGAGCAGCGATGCCATTGGAACATCTGCGCTAAGTCTTATATTTACGGACTCTTGTAGAAGATTTTCTAGCGTGAACACGGCTTCATCTCTCTCTGTGATGAGGTTTGGTGTGGCATCCAGCAGGTCAAAGTAGCGTTTTACTTCGACTTTTTTATTTTTAAAAGTAAGGTACTCGCCCGCTGCCAACTTCTTTATGTTTTTAAAAAAGGTAAAGGGAGGGACGGGAGCTAAAAATGAGAGGTAGCTAAGAAGCGCATCCTCATCCATCTCAACTTTTTGCAAAAAGGGCAGAAGCGCTTTTATCTCAGATGCGAATATAAAAGATCTCCCATGCAGATAAAAGAGCGGTTTTTTGCCGAGTCTGTCGCGAAAAAGGTAGAGAGTCTCGTCATCCAGAAGTGCGATTGCAAACATACCGCGCAAGTGCTCTACAAAACCGACTCCCCACTTAAGATACGCCGCGATAATAACCTCGCCCTCACTTTGGGTTTTAAAATAAAAGTCGTTTTTGAGCTCATCTCTAAGCTCTTTGAAGTTGTAGATCTCTCCGTTAAATGAGAGCAGTATCTTCTCAAAGGAGAGCGGCTGATTTGAGCGGTGGTGAGTGTCTGTTATGCCAAGACGCTGATGCGCAAAAAAGAGGTCTTCTCTCTCTACAACACCGCAAAAGTCAGGTCCTCTGTGAGTAAGTCTGCCAAGAGCAGCTCTGGCAGTAGTTGCGTCATACTCTCCTAAGATCCCAAAAACTGCACACATCAGATAGACTCTTTTAGAAAAAGGACGGTTATATCCTCTTGCATGTAATCATCTCTTAAAACTACTTTTTGAACTCCCAGATGTGCCGCCATCTGCTCTATCTGCGAGGTTGTAAGATAGTTGTATGTCTCACTTTTTCTCTCCCCGTGAAGCACGTTAAAGATAAAACCGACTCGGCTGGCGTTAAAACAGTTTTGCACAAATAGGTGTGTTTCAAACTCTTCAAGCACATTCATAGCGCCGCTGCAGACATAATAATCTGCCGCAGGAAGCTTCTCCTTGCAGATGTCTGCTATTATAATCTCGCACCCTGTTCTCTCACTTGCGATGGAGTACATATCAGCAAGGGAGTCTATACCGATATACTCTTTTGGAGCTCTTTTTCTCTTTGTCATATATAGGTACAGGTCTCCAAAACCGCACCCCGCATCTGCAATGCTGTATGAGTTTAGCTCATCGGGAAGCATCTCTAAAATAATATCAAACCTTATTTTTTGAGACTCTTTAGAGTGCCAGTTTACCCCTTTTGCCGTAATGCCGTACTTGTCTATGGCTGATGAGTAGAATTTTTGACTGTCAACGCGGGGCATGGCTTTTCCAACATAGATTGATTTTTGAAATTATAGTATAAAAAATATTTAGATTGTTTTTTTATTATGTTAGAATGTTGACAATATGTTATAAGGAATAATTATGAGTCATATGTACAATCTTGCGATAATAGGTGCCGGTCCTGCAGGAATTGCAACGGCGGTTGAGAGTTATCTTTTGGGCATTAGAGATATCATTTTGTTTGAAAAGGATGAGAATCACAACTCCACTATACGCAAATATTACAAGGATAACAAAAGGGTAGACAAGGATTGGAAGGGTCAGAAGGTGGAGCTTGACGGCAGGATCTACTTTGTTGACGGTACAAAAGAGACAACGCTGGATTTTTTTGATGAGATCTTGGCAAACCACTCCGTCGAACTTAAAACACATACAGAGGTTCAAAAGATAGAGAAAAGAGATGGATATTTTGAGGTTTTCATCGCTGGCAGCAGCATAACGGCGAAGTATGTAGTTGTCACTATAGGTAGAATGGGAAAACCAAATAAGCCAGACTATAAGATACCGCCAGAGATAAAAAGCAGAGTAGGCTTTACACTAGACGGCTGCGTTGGCGGCGAGAAGGTGTTGGTTGTCGGCGGCGGGGACAGCGCGATCGAGTACGCTGTTGATCTAAGTGGACAAAATAGTGTTTTTATATGCTACAGAAGAGAGACCTTTAGACGCGCTAACCCTACAAACCAGCGTGATATCGCAAATGCTATTTCGCATAAAGAGGTCGAACCCATTTTAGGGATAGATATCGTCTCGTTAGAGAGTGATGAGGGCAGGGTCAAAGTCATCTTTAACGATATAGAGCCGCGAACTTTTGACAGAGTTATCTATGCCATCGGCGGCACTACGCCAAGCGCATTTTTGGCAAGTTCGGGCATAAAAGAGGAGGATGGCAAACCTGTACATGACGATAATTATGAGACAAATGTCAAAGGACTTTTTGTAGCCGGCGATATAACTCAAGAATCAGGCGGAAGTATAGCTCTAGGGCTTAACCACGGCTATGCGATTGCATGTCATATACAGGAGCAAGAGCAGTAGAGAGAGCTTATTCTAGCTCAAGCTCTTCAAAGAGCTCTAAAAACTCTGCCTTACCCATAAAACCCATTCTCTCATAGTCTGACTGCTCATCTTTTGGGTCTATAATATAGGTTGTAGGCACTAAGGGAGTGTTGAGGTATGGCGGAAATCCTCCCTCTCGTTTATTTATGATGAGAGGGATATACTTTTTCTTTATAAGTTCATCTATAGTTTTATCAGAGAGTGTCGTTTTTTCAAATCTTATACACCACGGACAGTTATTTGTGACTATAACTACCATAAGCCCCTTGTTCTCATCTTTTGCTTTTTTGAGTGCCGTATCGTAGTTTGTCTCGTATCCCATCTCTTTGGCAAACTCTTTGTAGCTTTGTGCGGAGGCTATTAAAACGGTAAGTAAAAATGCTAGCAGAGCTTTCATAGGCTATCCCCTTTCTGTTGGGTTGGCAAAATTATCAAGCAGGCTCTATACCTTTTTTTATTTTGTAGTTGTTTATCAACTTGATAATGATCATTATAGCGATCGCCTGGAAAAGAGAAGCTAAAATAAGAGCGTAGTAGTGAAGCTCATCAATACTGTTTGCATTATATGCAAGAGTTGCCATTGCGATAAGAAGTGTCAGCGGCATAGAGTGTGAGAGTCCCATCAGGATTGAGTCTATAAAACCGAGATCCTTTATAAATACCAAAGATGCCACCACTCTCATAAGCGTCATAGCAAGTGTTATAAAGAGCGCTTTTGTTATAAGCCCCTCCATAAAGAGCATCTCCAGGTTAAATGAACTTCCGATATGAATGAAAAATATAGGTACTAAAAAACCAAAGCCGAAAGAGGCGAGTTTTTCGGGAAGTTCATGCTTGTGTTCAAAAAAGGTAGGAATAAACATCCCTGCTAAAAATGCCCCAAAGGCAAGCTCAAGATCAAGATAGAGCATTGCACCTACAAGAATGAAAAATATCCCCATAGAGAGCCTTATATCCTGCTCTTTGTTGTCATTATGCGGCATAAGGGATGTGGAGACCTCGGGAAACCACCAAAAGAGAAGCTCCATAGCGCGAAATAGCAAAAACATAAATAGCAAAAATAGTATAAGTGCTAGAACTGTTTTTATCAGACCCTCTCCTATACCCGATTGGAGTGCCGCGGATGTAAGTGTTAAAAAGCCTATACTTACTATCTCGCCTATTGCTCCAGCCGTCATGGAGAGCGAGAGCCAAGGAGTCTTACCGTACTCTTTTGAGAGAGTGGCAATAAGCCCGACAGAGATAAGCGGCATAAGCACCATAAATATCTTTCCAAGATCTAAATAGAGAGAAAGGGCGATTGAGAATGCGTATAAGATAACAAGATAGATAACAATCTTATTGACCAGTTCTCTTGGTGTCTTAAGCGTGTTTTTTAGATTGATCTCAGTTCCGGCTATAAATATAAGATATAAAAATCCAAACTCTGCAACCAGATCAAAGAGGTGCTCTTCATGTAAAAAGCCAGCGTATCCAAAAATAGCGCCAAATATTATCTCAACGGGAGTAAGCGGAATCTTTAAAAGCTTCGCAAAGAATGGTGAAAAGATGATTATAAGAGAGATAGTTACTATAAGAATTACATTTTCATGCATTATGTTATCTCACAGCTTTTGCAATTTTAAGACCAAGCGATCTTAGCATATCGAGATCTTTGCTCATCTCGCGTCCGTTTGTTGTAAGGTAGTTGCCTATTACTATGGAGTTCGCCCCGTGTGAAAAGATCTCGTTTTGTCTCTTTCCAAACATAAGCTCTCTGCCTCCGGCAATCATGATACGCTCGGCATCAGAGAGCATCTCTCTTGTGAGTTTTACCAAAGAGAGCGCTTCATCCACATTTAGCGGATTGGGACTGAGCTCCAACGCTTCGTTGTGGTGGTAGAAGTTTATAGGTACTGATGTCGGGTTCAGTGATTTTAAAGACTCAAGCATCGAGACTCTATCTTCTTGGCTCTCTCCAAGTCCGAAAATCCCTCCGCTGATAAGAACCAAACCCGCCTCATTTACATTTTTGCAAGTCTCATATCTCTCATCCCAAGAGTGGGTCGTACAAATTTGAGGATAGAACTCTTTTGAGGTCTCTAAGTTATGGTTATAGGCTTTTATACCAGCTTTTTTGAGTGTAAGAAGCTGCTCAAGCGTTGCCGTGCCGTTGCATGCAATAAGTCTGAGCTGGGGCACCTCTTTAGTTAAAACTTCGGCGATCGAGCAGACAAAAGAGAGAGTTTTTTCATTGAGCCCTTTATCTGCCGTTACGAGACAAAAGCCCAAAGCGCCGTTTTGCTGCGCCGCGCTTGCCTCTTTTAAAATAAGCTCTATATCTTTTTGTTTGTATCTATCTATGTCAGCTTTATAGCGCACGCTTTGAGAGCAAAATTTGCAATCTTCATTGCAGGTACCGCTGTTGATGTTGCAGATGGAGCATAAAAATATCTCTTTGTTCATTGTTTTTCTCTTATATAGTTAAACTCTTCTTTTTTTATCTCATCACTCTTGTTTGCTCTTGTATATCTTGTCACCACAAATTCGTCATCTTTTATCTCTAGCATCGCCCACTCCGAGAGAGGCTTGTTTCTGGCACAGACCTCGCCCGAATTTAAAAAGAGGGTATTGCCCGTAAACTCTATGGAGAACTCATGTGTATGTGCAAATATTACAACATCCGTATCAGGAGTCATATAAAAAGGGAGATGCATAAGTTTGAATGTTGTGTTTGAGAGTTTAAAGTAGTACGGCTCTTGAACGAGATTGAACTGATTGTGAAACTGGAAGAGATGCGCATCATTGTTTCCGTAGACCGCTTCGTATCTCAAACCGCTCTGTTTGAGGAGGTTAAGAACCTCTACATCTACAATATCGCCGGCATGCAGCATAAACTCGGCACCGTCTGCTATGAGGGTATCGATCGCTCTTTTGGCTTTTTTAACCTTCGTGTGCGTGTCTGCAATGATACCTATTTTCATGCTCTTCTCTACTCTATATCTTCTATCGGTGTTCTGGTTTTACACTTTATACACTCGTAAACCTCTTTGCCTCTGTATGTTCTTCTTGCCAAAGCGCCGTTGCACCCTTTTTCTTTACATTTTATGGTTGTAGGCTCGAACTTGGAGATAAAGGTACATTTAGGGTAGTTCTCACATCCCCAGAATGGACCGCGTCTGGAGTTTTTAAGGCTTATTTTTCCGCCGCATTCAGGACACGGGGTCTCGCTTACTTTCTCCTCTACGTTTATGCTTTTCGTGTTCTTACAATCAGGATATCCGCTGCATGCCAAAAATGGACCGTTTCTGCCCGTTTTGACAACCATCTCTTTGCCGCACTTATCGCATATCTCGTTGCTTGACTCGGAGTTTAATTTCTCTCCATCCTCTTTTTCGCCCTCAACCTGTTCTGTATATTTACACTTTGGAAAACCGCTGCACGCGATAAACTCTCCAAATCTTCCTGAACGAAGAAGCAGCTCTTCACCGCATTTTGGACAAGCGCGGCCTAGGGGTTTTGCTACTTTTAGTGAGACTATCTTCTCTTTGCCCTCTTTAACCTTCTCGTCAAACTCAAAGTAGAAGTCACTCAGTAGTTTCTGCCAGTCATTATGCCCGTCTGCTACTTCATCGAGCTTCTCTTCCATATTTGCAGTAAAAGATACATCCACAATATTTGGGAAATGTTTTTCAAGTATCTCTGTTACCGTAAATGCCATATCTGTAGGGATGATCTGCTTCTTTTCAATGGTCACATAAGTTCTGTTGCTAAGAGTTGCAATAGTTGGAGCGTAAGTTGAAGGACGACCGATTCCCTCGCTCTCAAGCTTTTTGATAAGTGCCGCTTCTGAGTAGCGCGCAGGTGGTTCCGTAAAGTGCTGCTCCTGTTTTACTTTTTGTATCTCAGCCTTCTCACCCTCCTTAAGCGCAGGTAGAAGTTTGTCTTTATCTTCCGCCCCAGTCAGTGCGTAAAATCCGTCAAAAATAAGCTTTCTTCCACTTGCTCTGTACTCATTCTCTTTGCCGCTAAAGATGATGCTCTGCTGCTCAAATAGCGCGTCGTTCATCTGGCATGCCATAAATCTCTCATATATAAGACGGTAGAGTTTTATTTCATCAGGTTTTAGGAATGATGCCGCGACCTCTGGAGTAAATTGAAGCATAGTTGGGCGTATAGCTTCGTGAGCCTCTTGTGCGCCTTTTGCCTTTTTAGTATAGACCTTAGGCTCTTTTGGAAGATATTTTTCTCCGAATCTGCTCTCAATTACACCGCGAACAGCGCTAACCGCCTCTTGTGCAAGATTGAGTGAATCGGTTCTCATATAGGTGATGACACCGCTTGTTCCGCTTGGAGTCTTAACGCCCTCATAGAGCGCTTGCGCGACCATCATTGTTTTTTTTGGGGTAAATCCCAGTTTGCTTGAAGCGGTCTGCTGAAGCGTTGATGTCATGAACGGCGGAGGAGTTGCACTCTTTCTCTCTTTTGTCTCTATCTTTGAGATGACGAACGAGTCGGCTTTTACACTACCAACTATCGCATCTGCTTCTTCTTTGTTTGTTATAGAGAGTTTTGATAGTTTATTTTGTTTATGTTGTGTAAGCGTAGCTTCTATATCTTTTTTAAAGAGAGTGTCTATTGTCCAGTACTCCTCGGGTACAAACGCTTTTATCTCTCTCTCGCGGTCTACTACAAGCTTGAGCGTAGAGGATTGAACACGACCTGCTGAGAGTCCTTTTTGTATCTTTGAACTAAGAAGCGGCGAGAGTTTGTAGCCCACGACACGGTCGAGTATGCGGCGTGCCTGCTGAGCATTTACCATATCCATATCTATTTTGCGGGCATTCTCCAATGCGTGGTTTATAGCGGTTTTTGTTATCTCATGAAAAACTATTCTAGGAAGCTCTTGCGGGTCTTTTTTGATAGCGTGTGCTATGTGCCATCCGATAGCTTCACCCTCACGGTCCTCATCGGTCGCGATATATATCGTGTCGCACTTTTTTGCCAAAGCGTTTATCTCTTTAACCGTTGCGGCGTTCTCTTTTGCAACGCTGTATGCAGGAACTAGATGGTTCTCTTCATCAATGGAAATTCCAAAGCGTGATTTTGGGAGGTCGCGTATGTGACCTTTGGATGCGATGACCTCATAATCCTTGCCGAGAAAGTTTTTTATGGTCTTTGCTTTAGCGGGTGATTCGACGATAATTAGGTTCAAATAGTTTTCCTATATATATATAGTATAGTTGTTTTAAGTTTGGAAGTGTAGCAAAAAAAGTAGAAATAGCAAAAACAAGAAAATATTTTAAAAATATTTGCAAATTAATTAAAGTTATTTTTTTTGCTGTCGATCTAGTTAATATCAAAGCAAGGAAGCCGAGATAAAAATTTAACTGGAGCGTAAGGCTCTACCCGAAAAGGATTTATTATGGGATTTAGAATTAATACAAACATTGGTGCGATGAACGCACACAGAAGTGCTACACAAAACAACGTTGGACTTGACAAAAGTCTTAACTCTCTTTCTTCAGGTTTAAGAATCAACAGAGCAGCGGATGACTCTGCGGGTCTTGCTATTGCAAACCAGCTTTCAGCTCAGTCAAACGGTCTTGGTCAAGCAATAAGAAATGCTAATGACGGTATCGGTCTTATCCAAACAGCGGACGGTGCTCTTGAAGAGTATGGAAATATCCTAAACAGAGTTAGAAAGCTTGCAGTTCAAGCAGCCAACGACACGCAGAGTACTACTTCTCGTAGTTACATCTCTGGAGAAATCACGGCTCTTATGGCACAGGCGGATGACATTGCTACTACAACTGCATTTAATGGTATTAATCTTTTAGATGGAAGTAAAGCTTCATTTACATTTCATACAGGAGCATATGCAAATGAGACGCAATCTGTAACGATTGGGGATGCACAAGTTACAGCGATTGTTGCTGGTACATACACAGTAAATACACAAACTAATGCAGAGATAGCGATTTCAAGTATGGATGCTGCTATCATAGCGGTTGATGATCTTCGTGCTACCCTTGGTGCTGCTCAAAACAGACTAGAGTCAACCGTTAGAAATATATCTGTAACTCAAGTGAACGTTAAAGCGGCTGAGTCTCAGATTCGTGATGTTGACTTTGCGGCTGAGTCTGCAAACTTTGCAAAACACAATATCTTGGCTCAATCTGGTTCGTATGCTATGAGTCAGGCTAATGCTGTTCAGCAAAACGTATTAAGATTGTTACAGTAGTGACAATCGTTGAAGCAGCGTAAGCTGCGGATACGTTTCTTCAGAAATGGTGAGGTTAAGACTTCACCATTTTCTTTAACACCGCTTTTCTATAAAATCTTCAAGACTCTTTTCGTAAATATCTTCTATATCAAGAAGCTCTTTTTCTATAAAACTGTTAAATACTTTTATATGCTTTTTGCTGTTTTTCAGCCCTTTGGTATTGAAAAAATCCATGATTATAGGCAGAACATAGCTAAAGAAGCTGTGGTATATTACAGTTAAGCTGTTGCTAACATTGTCATGCCTTGAGAGTAATTGAGAGGTTACACCCAGCAGATCGTAAAGATATTTGTCTTTATTTGTTTTTGAGACTCTGTTTTGATGGTCGAGAATTATATTTTTGATCTCTTTTGAATAGACAAGTCGTTTTTTTATTAGATCTACATCATCACTGCTTAGCTCTTTAGTAGAGTAGCTATCTAGAAGTTTGTTTATTGAGATGGCTAGCGCTTGTTTGTCAACTGTTTCAAATGAGTCTACGTTTATATCTTGTATCTGTTTTGGTATGGCTAGATGTATGTATGCACCGTCATTAAGATTATAGATGCTTTGATCTTGAAGTTTTAATCTCGGTATGCCGGCGTATAGAGATTGTATAGATCCATGAAACAGCGATGTAGTATATACAGTATCCGTAAAATTTCCTTTTATAGGGAAGAGATTTTTTCTAAGTGACATAACATTCTCTAGGTTGTCTTTTGTCAACATATCTTTTTTTGAGCTGTATATATGATCCTCAGAGTGGGTAGAGCCGCTCTCTTGATCAACTGCCAAGTCTTGTCCAAGCAGATAGAGCTCTTTGGTATTAAGTATAAGTGAAAGCAAGAGAGTTGAGGAGCCTACACATCTTCCTCCAGAAAATTGTCCAAAATTTTGAAAATAATTTACTTGGTCTTCATAATAATAGATCTGCTCTTTTGAGAAGATATCTCTCATTTTTGCTGGTGAAAAAGATCCCAGTATAATAATGCTGTTTTTTAAAAACTCTTTAACGGGAAAGTTTTCTAAGTGGGGGAGTGAGGTTTCAAATCCATCAATATGTGTAACAATATCAGGAACAATCCCGTTATCATATAGAGTTTTAAGCGTTGCAGTTACAGTAATAACTATGAACTTTTTATGATTTACCTTCAGCCAATCAATGTTTTTTTTAAGTGATGGTCCGGCGGTGATCAGGAGTACAGGTTTTTTTGAAAATATAGAGTTCTCAAAGTGTCTTGATAGATTTAGTACTCTGTACCCGTCATTTATATACTCTAGAGGACGTAATATTTTTTTGAGTTGTGTTTTGTATGGAAATACAGTAAATGATTGTGATGTGAGGGCATTTTGAATCTGCTTTATTTTGTTGTTTGAGTGTGCTGGAAAGTAGGAGTACTTTAGATATCTGTTATAAAAAAAGGTGTTTTGCAAAAACCTATTTATCTTAATGAGAAAAATATTCTCATCATCTCCTATGGAGAAGTAGAGCTTGGAATTTTGAGCTATCTCAAAGTATGGAGTTACAAAAAGGGATAGTCTAAAAAGTTCAATATCATCCTCGATAATCAAATATTCGGTTGCTTTGATTTTTTCATCGATAAGAGATGCATGAACTCCTAAACCGACACCGATAAAGATGAACTTCTCAATTTTGCTCATCTCATCACGCTCGTCTGTGTTGTCAATGTAATAGTTCATTACAGGGAAAATGCCTTCAAAACCACTGCTTTTATCATCTAAATTTGCCAGTTTTTCTTCCGAAAATTTGTACAAAGGAAAGCCTTCAAAACTGAATGAGCTTTTATAAAAATCTACCTGTTTGCATAGCTCTTTTGAGATCTTATTGCTGTCACCATCGTAAAGGTATCGACCGCTTTTTAACTCCTTGACATCAAAATAACCTTTTATATACTCTAAATCATATCTCGGCGCATAGCTACCGTTTTCCAGGGCCAAATTAAATCTTTGCAGTTTATCCATCAAATCTTTATGGTTATGGGCAAAATACTCTAAATTTTTTTCATATGTTTGGATCGCTTTTGTCTCTATAGATTCCATTATAACCTCTTTCATTTATATGCTGATTTTACCATTTGTTTTTTATTACAATCTTGAGTCCAAAGCATTTCGGTAAAAATCTATAATTTTAAGCATATGTGAGACGAGAAAATCGTCTATTTTTTCAATATGCTCTTTTTCATTTTCTAATCCAGCCGTGTTAAAAAAATCAAAGATGTAAGTTAGAATATATTGGTTGTATGTGTCTAAAACACGGGCAAGTTCATAATTGCTTATATTTTCTCTGCTGCTTATGGAAAGGCAAAGTTTTTCAAGCCCCTCTAAGTACTCTTTTGCATCTGATCTCTCATTTTTACTATGGTTCATAATGATATTTTGCATTTCTCTTGCATGAGAGAGTTTGTTGTACAAATTTTTTATCTCATTCTCATCCAGTTTTGAAGAGAAGTTTTTAAGGCATAAGTTGTATATATGGGCTCTCATATCTTGAGTTGATTTAAGTGTTATATCGCTTGGTTTTTTGCTTAGCGTACCTATAAATTTTGCTCCATCGCTTAAGTTAAAGACGGATTGAGACTCTTTTTTTAAGATCTTTGTAGCTTGGTTTATGGCGTCGATTGAGATTTTAAAATTTGGTGTTGTCTGTACTTTGTCGGTAAAGTTTCCATCTACATAAAAAAGAGTGTCTTTGAACGACATCTTATCTTTTTGAGCCGAACTCTCAGGCATTTTAAGGGTTTGTACATACTCGTGTCCATCAGCGTGTGTTTTTCCGGTTTTGCTGTCTATTGCCAAATCCAATCCGAGAAGATAGAGGTTTTTAACATTGAGTCTTAGCAGTAGTTGATATGTTAGGGAACCTACGCAGGGTGCCGATGGTTTTAAAGATAGTTTTTTATACTGCGTGCCTGTCTCAAAAAAGAAAAGTCTCTCTTTGTCAAACATAGAAACGACTTCTTTTGGGGTTCTTGCGGTGAACATACATATGGAATCTTTGATAAACTCTAGAGAATTTAGCCTGTCAAAATGGGCTTTTGCCGCGTCAAAAGCATCCAGGTGGGTGATAATGTCCGGTTTTATATCTTCCTTTTCCAAAATGGAGAGGGTTGCAGATAGGGCAACGACCACAAAGTGGTCACGGTTTTGTTTGAGCCACTCCATGTTTTTTTGCAGCGACGGTCCGGCAGCCAGTAGTAGAAAAGGCTTTTCATCAGTTAGTTTATCCGATAGACTTAGCGAAATGTTTAAAAAGCGATAATCATCGAAAATATACTCAAGCGGTGTTAGATACTGCCTTAAAAGATGATGGTAGAAAAATAGCAGATGAGCCTGCGATGTTACCGCTACGTGAAACTGCTCTATCTTCTCTTCGCTATGGCTTAATATATGAAAATATTTTATGTAGTGATTGTAGTAATGTTTTGTTTTTAAAAAGTTTGTAGAAGTTGTAAAAAATTGGTTGTCATCTTCAAATACACAAAAGAAGAGTATTGCATCCAGTGCTATCTCCTTGTAGTTAGTAACGAAAAGAGAGAGTCTAAAAAGCTCCAGATCATCCTCTATGATAAGATACATATCGGACTTGATCTTTTTATGAATTGAAGTTATATGCAAGCCGAGGCCCGTACCAAAAAATATGAACTTATTTATCTTTTTTAGCTCTTTTTGTTTTGGTGATTTGCTGTTCGTGTAGTAGATAATAGGCGCAAAACCGCTCATATGGTGTACAAATGGTTTCTCCTTTTCATATCGCTTTAAATCATCCAGTGAAATAGCGTGCTTATGAAATCCCTCAAAGAGATTTTCTTCTAGAGTATAATCTATACTCTCTTGAGCAAGTGATGCGTGAACTTTGCTGTCTTTGGAGTAGAGATAGCTGTTCGTCTTTTTTTCAAAAACATCAAAATAGCCGTTTTCATATACAAGTTCATATCTCTCTTGATAATAGGAGTGGCTTACAGCGTTGTCAAGGGCAAGCAGTTTTGAAAAAAGCTGCGGATGATTCTGCTCTATATACGAGATATTTTCATTAAAGGTTTTTGTTATTATGCTGTTTATATCTTCCAAATAACATCCTGTTTTGTATATTTCACTTTAGAGGTTCTCCGAACTCATAATCCATTTGTGCTTTTTTGCCCAAGACATCTTTCAAATATTTCGGGTGCATTCCATAACCCGGTCTTACACTTCGTATGTTTTCTTCACTAAAGAGTTCACCTTTTTTGATATCTTTAGCTACATAAAGGCTTCTTGAAGAGTGTCTAGATGCTTTTTTCTTTTCATTTAAACTATAGTCTACCTTGCCCAAAAGCTTTTCCGCATCTCTTATGGCTTTGACCATTTCAAAAAACTCTTGCTTGTCCATAGAGAAGTCTGCGTCGGGACCGCCGATAGATTTGTCAAGTATAAAATGCTTCTCAATAACCTTTGCACCTAAAGTTGCTGCTACAATGGGGGCAGTAGAGCCTAAAGTGTGGTCTGAAAAACCGGATATAACTCCAAATGTTTGGGCAAGATTTGGAATTGTCAAAAGATTTGCTTCTTCTAGCGGTGCTGGATATGAGCTGGTACATTTCAAAAGCACAATATCACCGTTTCCGACACTTCTGCATATATCCACGGCATCTTGTATCTCATCTATCGTAGCAATACCTGTTGATATAATCATCGGTCTCATCTTTGAAGCCGTATATCTTATAAGTTCATAGTCCGTAATCTCAAACGATGCTATTTTATAAGCAGACGGATTTAATGTTTCTAAAAAATCGACTGCACGTTTATCAAAAGGGGAAGAGAATATATCAATATTTATACTTCTGGCATAATCAAAAAGTTCTTTGTGCCACTCCCATGGAGTGTGTGCTTCATTATACAAATCATACAATTTTCTTCCTGCCCATAAGCCATTTGGATTTGCCATAAAATCTGCTGAATCATGGTTGAGCGTAATTGTATCTGCCGTATATGTCTGGAGTTTTATACAGTTTGCTCCTATCTCTTTTGCAGCTTTTATAGAGTCAAGTGCATTTTTTAAACTACCGTTATGATTTGCACTAAGCTCGGCAATTATATAAACACCGTCTGTATCTAAATCAAAATTACCAATTTTCATATTTTTTTAATCTACTTTTTTATTTATGTACTCAACTATATCACTGATTGTGCGTACTTGACTTAAATCCTCATCAGGAATTTTAATATCAAACTTTTCTTCAAGCAATAAATAAACATTTACAACATCAAGAGAATCTATACCTTGATCTCTCAGTGGTATATCGTTTTTCATTTCACTTGCATCACCTAGCACTTCCGCCTCTGCTATCACTTCTTTTACATTTTCTACTGTTGCTTTCATCTTTTTTTCCTTTTTTTAAATTAAACTTTTTCTATTATAGCACTACCCCAAGATAGTCCTACACCAAACCCAGAAATCAAAAACCTTCTGTTCTCTTCTTTTATTATCTCTTTTTCTAAAATAATAGGGATAGAAGAAGAGACGGTATTCCCATATTCATGCATATCAAAAGGCACTTTCGACTCATCTACTTTAAGTCTTTTTCTTATAGTATCTACTATATATTTGCTTCCTTGATGCAGTACATATTTATCTATGTCACTATTTTCTAGATTATTTTTATGAAGAAGTGCTTCTATATGTTTAGGTATAGTCGTCGCCGCAAAATTAAATACTGCCCTGCCATTCATATAAAGTTTCTCCTCACAAAGCAACTCTCTATAATCTTTTCCATTTGTGCCAAAACTAAAATCTTTTGGAACAAAGGTTCCATCCTCATTTATGTAAGTTACTGTTGCGCCATCACCAAAAAGCAGTGCAGTATTTTTATCTTCGTTATCTATTATATCTGAATATGGGTCAGCGGTAAAAAGAAGTCCATTTTTTAAATTATTGTTCTTCATAAACGAGATGATGTTTGATAATCCATACACATATCCGCTACACCCCAAAGATATATCAAAACAGGCACAATTCTGAGGTAGTTCAAGTTTACCGTGAACAATCGCAGATGTATGAGGTATATTAAAATCTGGATTTTGAGTTACCACAACACAACAATCAATCTCATCTTTATTGATACTGAGTTTTTGCGTCAAGTTTGTAAATGCTTTTACACATAAGTCTGAAGCCTTTTCCTCTTTCTCTTTTAAGGCATGGAACTTTACACCTATTTTATTTTCTATGAAATCATCATCAAGCTCAAACTTCTCTTTTTTATCATAATTAGATATTTTATTATCTGGTAGATAACTTGCTATTTGTTTTATCCCTAACATATTTTTCTCCTAAATCAATGAAAAATAAAGGTAACCTACTGCTTCTTCATTTACAAATATTGTACTTTTAGTAAGTTTGTTATTAAAATTATTAGTAAGTTCTAATTTTAAAGTCTTATTTTTTATTTTATCCAAGTTGATTAACTTTGGATATTCAAATTTCGTAACTATCCATTTTCCATCTTTTGTTTCTGTTTCTTGTAAAAAATATTTATTCATAGAAACAGTTATCTCTGTTATGCTATCTTCTAAAATATTTTCAAAAGAGATAATCTTATCTTTAATTATTGATTGAGTACGAACTATTTCTTCACTATATTCATTTGAACATTCGATTTTAGTGTCACTTTGAGATACTACTGCATAGTATTTTGTACCATCTTGTTTAAAAGTAATTATTGAATTAATAGTTTCAAAATCTTCTTTTTTAAAGTCATTTGTTACTATTAAGTTTGCATTTGCTAAAAGCATGTCATGTGCTGCATATTTTATATCAGTCATTTTAGATACATCAAAATCATTTTTAATAGTATCTACAACTGCATCAAATATATCTGGTCCTTGAACATAAGTTCTACTGCCTTTAAAACAAAACTCTAAATCATCTTTTTTCATCTTGCACCCTCTTTTATATAATCATATAATAGATTATTTTGACTAGAAAACCATGATTCTTCTAAAATTTTGAATCTGTTTTTATTAATTATATCTGTTATATCTTCTAAATTGTCTTTTGTTAGTGTTGTTATGTTTTTGCTATTTAGATAATTAGTTAACTCATCTTGATTTTCTACGACATTTATGCAAACAAATGGTTTTGAAAAATAGATGACCTCATAAGCAGTAGTGCTGCAACTTATGATTACAAACTCGCTGCTTCTTAAAATTTCAAAATAATTTTTTGGCTGCCTATACAAGCAGTAGTTTAAATATAACTGTTTTAGTCTTATATCTACTTCTTCATAATACTCTTTAGAACACCCATTTCCTAAAACAATATTGTAGTGCATAGCAGAAGGTAAAAAAGGCAAGATTTTATAGGTTATATGCCCTACATCGCTCCCACCGATGCTAATGAAAATGTTCTTTTTTTTAATATCTATACTTTTCTCAGCTTTTATCTCTTTTCTAAAAAGCATATTCTCTAGACCCAAAAAATATCTTGTTTGCTCATTCTTGTTTTTATATTTTTCTGGTGCATATGGGTTAAAATTAACAATGGCATCTACTGTTGGATTTAGAAATTTATAGTCAAAATATACTATTTTAAAATATTTATTTAACTCTTTTATTTCATTTTGACTTACATCGTAGTTGTCTATTATTATCATCTTTACTAATTTTTTTTGTAAAAATTCAATTATTTTATTAATAGAGTCTGTTTTAATATGTAAAATATCTATTTTTTCTAACTTTATAAAATCACTATTTGTAAAATAAGTTACACTCTGCTTCTCTTCTAAAAGTTTTTCATATAAACCAAACATTCTGTAGAAATGGCCAAAACCACTTTCTGGATTTATCGGCGTCCATATGGCTATATCGTACATGAGTTTATTTTTGACCTTTAAAATAGTTTTTTACATTCAAACTATGGTTCATTGCAAAGTTTCCTGAAACAACTCCACCATCTTTTACATCTTTAATTACAACACTGCCTGCTTTAACATCAACGTTTTTTCCAAGAGTAATGTTTTCTCTTATTACAGATGAAGTGCCAATAATGCTTCCGTCTCCAACTTGAGCATTTTTAGCTACAACACAATTCCCGAGTACTCTGCAATTTTTACCAACTACAGCCTCATGTCCAATTGTTGTTGAAATTCCGATTATTGAATAATCACCTATTTTAGTGGGCATATTTGGAAAAACAGATTTAACAACAACAGCGTTAGAGAGTATTGTCACATTATTACCTATTGTAACTACTCCGGCATGTCTTATAAATATATTATTTTTTTCTTTTTCCATATAAAGGACACCATCATTCCCAAGTATAGCCCCGGCATCAATAAAGCAACCATTACCTATAAAAACATTATCCTTAATAATTACATTATCAGATATTACGCTGTTATTTCCTATGTAGCTTTTATCAGACACTATAGCAGTTGGAGCAATGTTCACATTGCTGCCAACTCCGTAATCGCGGTTAATATTTAGTAAATTGTTTTCTCTTAATAAATTATATATCTCAAAAAAAGTGTTTCTTGGTTCTTCGGTGATACAAATCCCTTTTTTGCTATCTATCGTGTATTCTAATAAATCTTTTTTTATTATTATTGATGATATGCTATCATTTTTTAGAGCTATATTTAAATAGTTTAAATTGTCGCAAAATGTCAGGACATGTCTACCCGTGCTATCTGAATAACCAAGCTCATTAAAGATCCCGTTTATGTGTATATTTTCTAATGGCATATAGTCTGATAACTGCATAAGTTAAATTCCTTTTTTATAGATTACTTCATACATGTACTCGGTTCTCTCCCAATCCTCTAAAGTATCTATGTCTTGAACTAAATATCTTGGAAGTATAATCGGCATACTATCCTTTGAAAACATTATATCGTCACTCTTTTTATTTAGGTTTTTCCAGTAAAACTGCCCCGCATCTTGATAAGCCTCTTCTAGGTCCTGACTTCTTTTACTGAAATTTTCTCTCCAGAACATTTCGCATCTTCCGTCTTTATCAATTTTAAAAGTACGCCAGATAGGAAAAGGCATAGAAGTTGCAGAAAAAGCGTTAATGGCATCTGAGTTTTTAAGTGCTTCAAACCCTTCTATTAAATATTTCGCCTGCAAAAGCGGTGCGGTTGCATAGATAGTACAAACATAATCAAACTCTTCACCATGCTCTTTTAAATAATCAATAGCATGCTTAACCACATCACCCGTACCCGTAAAATCATCGGAGAGTTCTTTTGGTCGCAAAAATGGAACTTCTGCACCATACTCTTTTGCTATTTTTGCTATCTCTTCATCATCAGTCGTTACAATAATCTTCTCAAAAAGATTTGATTCTAAAGCTGCTTTTATACTATATGCAATAAGCGGCAGTCCGTGGAAATCTTTGATGTTTTTTTTTGGAATTCTTTTACTGCCGCCGCGTGCAGGAATAATTGCTACGGCTCTAGCCATTTAGCACCTCCAGCAAAGTTTTAATAACATAATCTTGTTCCTCATCACTAAGAGAAGGGTACATTGGAAGTGAGAAGCACTCTTCGTAATATTTATCCATTACCGGCGTATGCTCATTCCCATAACCTAAATTTTTATAATATGGCTGTTTATTTATTGGAATATAGTGCAGTTGAATGCCTATACCTTTTTCTCTGAGTTTAATAAACAGCTCCTCTTTTGAGACATTTATCTTTGTAAAGTCAACAAGAACAACATAGAGATGGTATGAAGAGTTGCCATCAAATGTGTATAACGGTTGTACGATTGTACCTTTAAAGGCACTGTCATAAGTTTTTGCGATCTCTTTTCGTCTTGCTATAAAACTCTCTAATCTGTTTAACTGAGATAAACCTAAAGCACACTGTATATCTGTAATACGATAGTTGTATCCAAGTTCTCTCATCTCATACTCCCACGGTTTCATATCTGGCGTCTTGACCATACCATGGGCTCTTAGCATTAAAAGTTTTTCATATATCTCTTTAGAGTTTGTGGTGATTGCTCCGCCTTCTGCGGTGGTAATGTGTTTTACTGGATGAAAAGAGAAGATAGACATATCGCTATTTGCACAGCTTCCGGCTTTAATCCCATTGTAAGCTGCACCGATGGCGTGGGCACAATCTTCTAGTATGGCGACTTTGTATGTCTCTCTTAGATGTTTTAATCTGCCTTGGTTTAGAGGATTGCCTGAAAATGCGACTGCATATATAGCTTTAATTGTTGAATCTTTTTTTAACTCTTCTTCACATAGATCCAAATCAATATTTCCGTCTTTTGTAATATCTACAAAGATTGGCTTTGCTCCCACATATAAAATAGAGTTAGAAGTGGCTAAAAATGAGTTTGGAGTTGTTAATACTTTATCGCCTTTGTTTAATAACACTAAAGAGGCTAAGTGCAGAGCAGTTGTTCCGTTTGAAACAGCTACGCAATACTTCACATCACTGAATTTTGCAATAGCATCTTCAAACTCTTTTACTTTTGGTCCTGTAGTAAGATAGTCCGATTTTAAAGTTTTTACCACTACATCTATATCATCTTGGGTAATATTTTGCTTACCGTAGGGAATAAAATTCAACTATTAACCTTTTTTAAGCATTTCTAAAAATTGCTCATTGGTAAGCCACTCGGTATTGTTGCCGGAGTTGTACTCAAACCCTTGTGCTACCGGAATACCTTTTTCCCCGATTTTGTTTGTCGTAAAATCACACTTATGCGCGAATTGTATCGTTGGCTTGATAACATAATGATCATGAAATTCTAATGTCAAATGACTATCATCAGCCGGACACATAATCTCATGAAGTTTCTCACCTGGGCGGATACCTATAATTTTATGAGGCATGTTAGGTGCCACTGCTTTTGCTAAATCCGTCATCTTCATTGATGGGATTTTTGGGATAAATATCTCTCCGCCGTACATTCTCTCAAAGTTTTTAAGGACAAAATTTACGCCATCTTCCAGCGTGATTAAAAATCTTGTCATCTTCTCATCCGTAATAGGCAGCTCAGTAGCACCTTCAGCGATTAGTTTATTGAAAAATGGTATTACGGAGCCCCTTGAACCCGTAACATTTCCATATCTAACAACTGAAAATCTAGTTTTTCTATCGCCCACCATGTTGTTAGCAGCTACGAAAAGTTTGTCCGATGCCAGCTTAGTAGCGCCGTAAAGGTTTATAGGATTTGCAGCTTTATCGGTAGAGAGTGCTATTACTTTTTCTACACTGTTTTTAATAGCTGCTCTTATGACATTCTCAGCACCGTTAATATTTGTCTTGATACACTCCATGGGGTTGTATTCGGCAACAGGTACATGTTTTAGGGCTGCTGCATGTATGACAAAATCAACATTGTACATCGCTTCGCTAAGCCTATCTAAATCCCTTACATCGCCTATAAAATATCTCATACATTTATCTGTAAATACCTGAGCCATTTCATACTGCTTAAGCTCATCTCTGCTAAATATTATTATTTTATTCGGCTTGTATTTTTGCAGTAAAATTTCTGTGTATTTTTTTCCGAAACTTCCTGTTCCACCGGTAATAAGAATATTTTTGCCATTAAACATGAACAAGCCCGCCTTTTGCATTTACTTAATTGTACAGCAAAAAGAGTGCCACATAAATTTAAAGAAATAATAGTTTTGGTCGATCTAGAGTGTATAAAATTTATAAATAATTGAAGATTATTTTCAAAAGGATTTATTATGGCTATCAGTTCACTTGGTGTCGGTTCGAGTATTTTGACACAGGATGTTTTAGATCAGTTGAGAGAAGCTGATGAGGCGCAGTTTATAAGACCTGTAGATTTATCAATTACAAATGAAAATGATAAGAAGAAAGCGCTTGAGCTTGTAGATGCTAACATGACAAATTTGATAGACAGCATCGATGCTCTTAAGACGCCTCTTTTATATGATGAGCGCACTACTTCAGTGGCGGGAACATCGGTTGAAGTGACGGCAGCTGCAAACAGTGATATTCAGGACTTTACTCTTGACGTTGTCAATTTGGCAACAAAACAGATAGAGCAGTCCGGCACTTTTGCTTCGGCAGATGAGTTTGTTGGAAGCGGGGGTCAGATAAATCTTAACATTGACGGACAAGATTTTCTAATAGACTATACTGCAACAACAACCCTTACAGAGTTAAAAGACCTTATAAATGATGCTGCAGGGGAGAAAGTAGATGCGACAATTGTTCAGATTAGCAGTGGGCAATTTAGTTTGTTTGTTAGCTCTGTAGATACGGGAACAACACAAGATATAACAATATCAGATGTCACGGGTACTTTAGATTCTAGTTTAACAACAGGCTTAACGGCTGTTCAAACCGGAGTTGATGCAAACTTTACCTTTAACGGTCAGCCGATCACTAGAACCAGCAATAATATTACAGATCTGATTACAGGGCTTGATATAACGCTAAAAGAGGTTGGAAGTTCTACAGTCAGTGTCGCACAGGATCGTGACGGTATTATGACGAAAATAGATAGTTTTGTTGAGAAGTACAATGCGGCTATAACCGAGTTGTCTAAAGTTACAAAGTCCAGTACAGAGAGTGATGAACGCGGTATCTTCTCAAGCGAGAGTACTATAAAAAGAATGATGCGTGACATTGAAAATATGTTCAGTACGGTTGGCGGAGGTGTCGGAACTATGTCTGATTTTGGTTTTGACGTAGATAAAGATGGAAAAATGAGCGTAGATAAGGATGTTTTAAATGCTAAACTGGACGAGAATTCAACTAATGTAGAAGCATTTTTTTCCGGCGGCATGTTTACTAATGCAGATGGAACTCAAACCGAGGTAAGCGGTGTTTTTAATGAAATGTCAGTAACCGTAGGACAATATACTACATATAATGCAACTCTTGATCAGTTTAAAGATTCTATAAACGATAGGATAGGCGCACTAGAAGAGAGAAAAACGTCGGCAACAGAGAGACTTGATGCAAAGTATGAAATTTTAGCAAAGCAGTACGCTGCATACGATGCTATGATAGCAAAGCTAAATAACGCTTCGGCCATGTTTACTGAGATGGCAAATACATCAAACGACTATAGCAGTTAATTTGTTACGAAAGATTAAAAAAAGTCTTTAAAATACCGATGTATTGGATATGAAAGAAAGTCAAGAAGAAGATAAAAGAAGTGAAAAAGGATTTGATATGTATGGTAATGTAGCTCATAATATTTACGCACAAAATAATGTTGGGATAGAGTCTCCTGCTAAATTAATAGAGATGTTGTACGAAGGGGTTCTACGTTTTAACGCTCAGGCAAAAAAGGCGATCAAAGATGGCGATATCGAGAAGAGGGTTTACTGGATAAACCGCTCTGTTGCCGTGATTACTGAGCTTATTGCCGTCTTAGATATGAAGGGTGGGCGTGTAGCGCAATATCTCGAGGGGCTTTATAATTATGAGATACAGCTTTTAAATGAAGCAAATCTTAAAAAAGACGAGTCAAGACTTGATGAGGTCAGCAATGTATTCAAGGGGTTGTTAGAAGCTTGGAGAGAGACCACAAATGTGGCTAAATAAGCTAAAAATAGCAATTATTGAGAAAAATCCAAATGCTTTGGGTAAGCTTTTGGATGATGTTCCGCAACTCCAAGATCCAAAAGAGATCCAAGAGGCGATATATCTTTTAAAAGAGGCGACCTCTTTGATGGAGAGCCTTCGAGATGAGACAAAAGCATCTATGAAGCAGATAAAGAAAAATCTTGATTTTCTGCGCTCTACAGATATTCCCACATCTAAAAAACTAGATATAAGGTCATAGTTTTTTCTTAGATATTCCAAAATTTAGACTTCTGATAGTATACTCACTTACAACCGCACCTTTTCTCATACTAAGAATATGCTCAAGAGCATCGGCAATATCTGATGAGAGAAGCTTCTCATCTTCATGATGGCTTGTCTCAAATCTAAGAGCGTTGTAAAAGTTGCTATGCGTCATATCCGGATTTATGTTCGTAACGCTCAGAGAACTCTTTCTGGTCTCCTCAAAAAGAGAGTCTCCAAAGGCTTTAAGCCCCGCTTTTGTAGCACCGTAAACTCCTGCAAATTTACTTGACCTAAGCGCTTCTATGGAGTTTATGTTTATAAGATAGCCGCTGTTTTTTTTCAAGTTGCGAAGCAGGGCATTCGCAAGAAGCATCGGAGCGGTAAGATTTAAAAACACCATGTCGGTGATAGTTTTGTTGTCTAGCTCTTCATGAGGTTCAAACCTGCCGAACCCGGCGCAGTTTACAAGCATATATATATCTTCGTTTGATAGTTTTTTGCAAGTTGCAAGGGTTGACTTCTCATCTGAGAGGTCTGCTTGAAGCGGCGTGAAATTTTGGGAGTCAAAATCCTCTTTTTTAACGCCTCTGCTGACTCCTATAACCTTATAATCAAGCAGTAGCAATCTTCTTGCGATCTCTTTTCCTATACCGCTGCTTGCTCCTGTGACCACGACTTTTCTCATCTTGCAACCTCTTTAATAATCTCATCAACTACATTTAAGATCAATTTTTTAGTACCATCTTTCGTAACTCTATTTGGCTCAAAATGATCGCTTACAACCTTGAAGATGAAGCAGTTTTGCTTCTCTTTTAGGGCTTCATAAAAGCCAAACGACTCCATATCCACTATCTCGTATTGATCTTTGGATATCTCTTCATTAGTGCATGTTATAGAGTGCAGGGAGCTTTTGTTGAGAGTATGGCTTGCCCCTCTGTATATAATTGAGCCGATATTGAGCAGAGTACCTATCTTATGACTCTTATTCGCTCCGCAGATACCCACATTGATAAACCTATCTTCGCTGCTGTGAGAAAACTTTTTTAAAAGAAATGTGGCGGCTTTTTTTGCAGACTTTACTCCGACCCCGCTAACAATCACTCTGAAGTTCTCATTTTCAAAAATGGTGTAGCCATCAGAACTTGTTTTAGTAAGGCTGTATTTCTCAACAAATGCCTGAGCTTCCGATTTTAGAGCTGTTACAATATATAGCATGGCGTATTGTATCAAAAATGCCGTTTTTTACGGTAGAATTATCTATGTAGGCTTTTATAATAAAAGGGTGAAAGGATTTGGTTATGTTTGTTTTAAATGTTGATTATTCAAATTTGGACTATGACAATCTAGCGCTCTTAATAGGGGTGAAAAGCAGATATATTCCTATGATAGTTGAGAGTTTTTTAAAAGAGACAGACTCGATTCTAGAGACTCTTGAGAAATCTATACAGAGCAAGGATTATGATAAGATAAGATCAAATGCACATGCCATAAAGGGGAGTGCCGGAAATATAAAATTTAACGAGATATATGAGATGGCAATGGAGATGGAGCAAGCAGCTGCAAAACAAAACAGCGAGTTTGATTATAAACTATATTTGGGTGCCATAAAAAGTGCCGTAGGTACAATATCTCTTTGATTCTTTGTTTAATTTAACTTTTTTGGCTATAATTGCGTCGCTTCTCTTTAGACCTGTGCAATAGTGCTTTGAGGTACTGTGTCAGGGTAGGAATACAGCAGCACGCCTTAGAGTGTTATGTGCCGCAGGTATCTGGAGGGAAGTACTTTAAAGACAATGCTTTTGCTAAATTTCTTCGTTGAAATTAAGTGAATTTTCGTCATTTACCACAAGTAAACTCCTCAAATTAACTTAATTTCGCCTCGAACTTTAACAAAATCATTTGTCGTTTCTATGTTTTGAGATCCCGCACGCCTGATTCGGCTTTGGAGGATTGTTCTTTAAGTAGGTCAGATCTTCTAGCGTCTGTGCAAGAACTCTTTTTTGTTGCAGCAGGGGCAGCATTTGGTTGTCTTTTTCATTCATCGGCAGACTCATATCCATAAGTATTGTCTCTACCTCTTTATCCAGATCTTGCAGCGCGTTATTTATATGTTTGATTGAATTCATAGTGTGAGTATAACAAAAATTAAAAAAATTTGGGTATAATTTCGCTTCAATTTACAAAGGAGTTTCGATGCCAAAGATGAAATCGGTTAAAGGCGCTGTAAAGCGTTTTAAAGTTAAGAAAAACGGCACTGTTAAGCGCGGTACAGCGTTTAGAAGCCATATCTTGACAAAACAAGATTCAGATACTCGCACAAAGCAAAACAGACCAAAAGTCGTTGCAAAAGTTGATGAAAAAAACATTAAGGCTATGATCAACTAATTTTAGTTGATTGTTAAATCTCCAGCAAAATAGTGCTGGGCAAGACCACCTAAGATGTGGCACCTTGAACACGAGAGAGTGTCTGGGTAAAGAAAAAAGGAAATAGAATGCCAAGAGTAAAAACAGGTGTTGTTCGCAGAAGAAGACACAAAAAAATATTAAAACTTGCAAAAGGTTTTTATAGCGGACGTCGTAAACACTTCCGTAAAGCAAAAGAGCAGTTAGAGCGCTCAATGTACTACTCATTCCGTGACCGCAAGCAGAAAAAACGTGATTTCCGTAAACTATGGATCATCCGTATCAACGCTGCATGTCGTCTTAACGGTATGAACTATTCAACATTCATAAACGGTATGAAAAAAGCAGGCATCGAGCTTGACCGTAAAGTACTTGCTGATATGGCGATGAATGATGCAGCAGGCTTTAGTGCAGTTGCAACAGCATCAAAAGCAGCATTATCAAAGTAGAGTCAATAAGCAGGGTGTGACTTCGGTCGCACTACGCTTTATGCAAAAAAAGAACGCTGGTTCCCTCTGAGTTATAATAGAGTCCAAGCGAAGATTGTCTTGAGATATAGATCCCTCTTCCGTTAAAATTATCCCTATCTTTAAAAATTTCACGTAAAATAGTGGTATTAAAACCTTGACCCTCATCTTTTATAAGTGTAGCCATATATCTACTTGAATTTGCCTCTATGATATCGATGGTCACAGTTATCTCTTTTTTGCAACTCTTTTGGAGCTCTTCAAGTGTAGTAAAATAGATATCTTCACTTAGCAGCCTATGCTTTGTTTTAGCGTCAAGACCAAGATTTCCGTGCTCGTAAGCGTTCATAAAGAGCTCAGAGAAAACTACACCGGCATTATATGCCAGCTTATAGTTTGTGGTAAAACCGCTCCAGATATCCGTATACCAGTCATTAGCCTCTTCAACTGCATTTAAAGTGCTCTCAAAAGTTTTTGTAATACGTTTCTCTTTTTGGCTCGAAGGAAGCTGGTTTATAAATATGAAGGTCATATCATCCTCCTGAGCATCTATCTTGTATAAAAGCTTCTCTTTTAGTTCATCTTTTGTAAAAGAGCGCAGAAAATCGTTCTCAATAAAGTTCGCGTAGAGTTTACCTTTTTCTCTAACACTATTCTCTACTAAGCCGTCACTATAAAATAGGAGTTTTGTGATTTTGGAAATATCTGTTTCAGATATCGCGAATTGATCGGTAAATTTGCTCATAGGAGGATTGTTTGATCTGATTTTTATTACTTCGTTGTCAATGGACTGCGTAAGTGATGGCGGCATTGCAAATTTTGAATATATCATAGTTGAATTTTTATAGTCCATTACTATAAATTCTGTTGAGAGAGCCTCTTCATCAAGAATGATCGGTTTTATATACTCCAGAGACGATTCTATCAATCTTTTTAATGAAAAATCTTCCCCCATTTTATCTACAGCATGGTTTACATAAGCAGTCAGAAGCATTGAACTGAGCGATGCAGAGAGACCTTTGCCCATCCCATCGACAATAAAGTAAAATACTCTCTCTGCACATATTTTTCTTGCACTGTAAGCATCCCCGCTTAAAATATCTAATGGTTTATATAAAAAATCAACAAGTGTTGTCTGTTCTGTATCTAGCATTTTGTAATAAAAGTCGTTTCTTACGATATTTAGCTCTTTTGAGAAAGCCAGATCTTCCTGATACGAGTTATACTCCTCTTTTCTCTCAAGCTCTCTTATCTTTTTCTCTCTCTGCTCTTTGAGATAGTTGCCCGCAAAGATAAGCTTTGAAACATTCTCTATGGCCTGCATAACTTCAGATACGATTATTGGTTTTTTTAAAAAGTTGTTGACGTTTAGCTGGAGAGCTTGAACTATAACGTCAATATCTTGTATGGCGGAGACTAGAATGATCGGAATCTCTTTATCGCCATCTCTTATTTTTTTGATCATCTCTATGCCGTTTAGTACAGGCATATCGTAGTCAACGATAATTAGATCGATCTTTTGATTTTGAAACTTCTCATACCCATCTTCGCCGTTATCAGCAAGGATGATATTCGCTACAAGGTCTTCAAAGATGGATTGATAAAGAAGCTGTGTGGTTTTATTGTCTTCAACACAAAGAAGTGTTAAAGACTTTAGATAGACTAAGATTGAACTATCGATAGTACCGTTCATTAAATTCTAAATTTACTAAGTTCGTCTTGTAGTCTGCGTGCATCGTCTGAGAGTTTTGTAGCGGCATTGTCAACTAAGTTTCTATGCTCTGTATTTTTCTGCGATATCTCTATCACTTCATCCATATCGCGTATAAGCTCTTTCGTCTTTGTCGCAATATATGTACTCTGGTACATTACATCACTTGACTTGTCGGTTGTGATAGAGAGGTTCTCTTTTGTTGTTTGTGCAGATGCGATAAGGTCTTGTGCAGAATCTGCAATATTACCCATACTCTCTGATGTTTTGTTTGTCTCTTCTGAGATCTCAACAACGTTTTGAGTGATAAGATTGACATTTGCACTGATCTCACTAAGACTCTTTTGTGTTCTCTCCGCAAGTTTTCTCACCTCATCCGCAACAACCGCGAACCCTCTTCCATGTTCACCCGCACGTGCCGCTTCGATAGCCGCATTGAGTGCTAACAGATTTGTCTGGTCTGCGATATCGGAGATGATAGCCAATACGTCCTTAATGTTTTTAGCCTGTTCCGTAAGTGAAGAGACCTTTTGAACTAGGTCTTGCTGATTCTCATTACCCACCTCGATCGCTACAACTACAGAATCTAGTTTCTCTATAAAACCGTCAAGAACGCTAAATGTCTTTTTCAAATCTTCAGTAACAGTTATAGATGCCTCTTCGATAGCGTCAAGGCGTTCGCCAACTTCGCTGACTAATACATTTATATTTGATATTTTTACATCCGCAAACTCACCATTTTTAGTAAGTTCATCAACTATATCGTTTAGGTTCTTACTCTCTTTTGATGTCGTCTCAGATACGTCTTTTGCCTGATAGACACTCTGCTTGAAAGCGACGATCATTACATGCAGAGCTTTAGATATCTGGGAGATCTCATCTTTGCCCTCTACCACGACATCGCACGTTAGGTCTAGGTTGCTAGATACGCACTCTATCTTCTCCAAAGAGCTTCTAACACTTCTGTTGACGCCTCTGCTGACGATAAATATGATAGCAAAGATAACTATCGCAAATATTGAATAACCTGCAAGTGTTATGAGTGCGAGCATATTCTGCTCAGATTTTACTTTCTCCAAAAGCATGCTGTTTTGTTTAGCTAGTTCGTCATCAACCTCTTTTAGAAGGTTTATCTTTTTTGTTATAGTTTGAAACCACTCGACGCTGTTGACTCCGAAGTTGCCCTCAAGCGACTTTGTTCTGGCAATATCTCTCATCTTGTTTACCTGCTCTATGACAGGAGAGTTCATCTTTTGCGCATAGAGAGCTTTTGAACTCTCAGTAGCCATAGATTGGTAAGAGTCTAAATAGGCGTCCTGTTCAGCCACAAGAGTTATCCACTTTGCAAATACCCCCTCTCCAAACTTATCGGCGGCAAAAGTACCGCTAAGAACCGCTCTCTCAATTCCGGCACGCTCTTTTGACTTTAAGAAGTTTGTATAAGAGTCAAGTGCTTTTACCAGCTCTTGAGTATTTGCAAGTTTTGCGGTAAGAGAAATTATGTTGAGGATCTTTTTGTTCATACCGGTATAGTAAGCTACGACATCGCCCAAACCGATAGACAGAGAATCAACCTCGGAGCGTATCTGCGAAATTTTACTCATATCTGCGCTAAAAGCTGCTATTTCACTTTTGAGCTCTTGCGGGAAAGAGTCAAGATCAAGACCCTTTATATATGCTTCGAGTTCGCCATGCTCTTTTGTAGTATCTACTCTTTGCTTAGGCAGAATATCACCGAACTGCTTCCCTTTTGAACCGATAAAGCCTGCACTCGCACCGCGCTCTTTTTGAGTTTCATGAATAACCAAGCTTAACTTTTGAGAGAGTATATTTAGCTCTTGCGCTTGGGCGATAATCGCATTGTTGGTGAGGGTACTTTTGAGCGTAGTTGCAATAATAATAAGAGCGAAAGAAACAACTATTGCGGTTATAAGATTTAATTTATATTTTATTGTCATACTAGCCCCTTTTTGCTTTGAATGTAGAGACTAGATTAAGATCATCTAAAAGATGATAAAGCTGCTCATTTCCGACAATAACATTGAGGTCAATGTTGTCTTTTAGGACAAGTTTGTTAAGGTACCCTATTACAGACGATGTAATGGAGAGAGAATCTATAATCTTTAGATTGATACTCTTGTGCTCGGCAATCATATTGTCAATAGTTCTTTTAATCTCTTGAAAGTCACTTATACTTTTTATGTTGCCTGTTAAGACAAGAGTGTTTGCGGATATTTGTAGTTCCATTTTAATGCCTTGTTTCTTTCTGTTTTACAGCAGTTTATTATTAATACAATTAAAGTTAACTAAAAATTAAAAAGATTGCTTAGCCACTCCTTAATCTTCCGCTCGTAGCCAATCTCTTTGAGCTGAACAAACTTCAAAGGTTTTGATAGATATTTCTGCTTTACATACCCTCCAAAGTCGTGTGGATACAAATAGCCGCTATTGTTTTGAGTGATGTTTTTTGGAATATCCAGCATAACGCCCTCTCTTATGGCCCTTTGAGCTTCATTGATGGCCAAATATGCGGAGTTTGATTTTGGTGACGAAGCTAGATAGATGACACATTGCGCCAATATAATTCTAGCCTCAGGATAACCGATCTTTAGCACACTTGTTAAGGTTGAGGTAGCAAGAGTAAGTGCCTGCGGGTTGGCATTCCCTACATCTTCGCTGGCTAGAACAACAAGCCTTCTTGCAATAAAATCGGCACTCTCTCCACCCTCGATAAGGCGGGCAAGGTAGTAGATAGCAGCGTCCATATCAGAGCCTCTTATCGACTTTATCATCGCACTTGTAAGATCATAATGTACACCAGCTTCGCTGCTTCCTGCACTCAGAGCATTTGGTCTGAGGGATTTTAAGATCTCAAGAGTAATATGGGAATTTATATTTGAGGCAAACTCAAGCAGTTTAAGCATTGCTCTTGCATCTCCGCCGCTGCTTCGTACCAGATACTCTGCAGCATCCTCGTCACATGTAGCAGAAGCAGTTGAAATCGCTTTTTGCAGAAGCTTTTTAAGAGCGTCGTTTGATATATGGTGAAGTTCAAATAGCATAGAGCGTGAACGGATTGCAGATGTAAGTGAAAAAAATGGGTTTTCAGTAGAGGCACCGATTACTAATACAGAGTTATTTTCCATAACAGGAAGCAGGACTTCCTGCTGGTTTTTAGCCAGACGATGCACCTCGTCTATGAAAATAAGTGGTTTTTCTAGAGTGTTTTTGTATTGCTCAAAAATCTTTCTTAGCTGCTCAATTTTGATACTTGTAGCATTAAACTCATAAAACGGAAGTCCCATATCTTTTGCAATGATTCTGGCAATAGATGTTTTTCCGCATCCTGATGGTCCAAAGAAGAAGCTGTGTCCAAGTGAGCCCTTTTGACACAAGACTCTAAGCGGGGCATCTTTAGAGCTTAGATGCTCCTGTCCGATAAGTTCGTCAAAAGATTGTGGACGCAGAAGGTGGGTAAAATCATTCAATTTTACTACTTCTTTTTTGTCGGCTTTTTGCTTTTAACGGCAGGCTTCTTATTATCTTTGGAAAAGTTCTTACTCTCATCTTTTTTAAAACTTCTCTTTTCGCTGCCTTTGAACTCTTTTTGCTCCGATTTCTTCTCATCTTTTAAAAATTTTGCCAGAGCGGAGTATTCACTGCGGCTTAAAAATCTCACTTTTCCCTCTGGGAGATTATTGAGTTCGATCTCTGCAAAACTGATTCTCTTAAGGTCTACCACTTCAGCCCCGAAATGGGCAAAAAAGCGTCTTAGTTCACGGTTTTTTCCTTCGCTGAGTGCCACTTTTAAGATGGAGTAGTTAGGCTGGTTCTTCTGGATCTTATACCCTATGAAAGGTTTAAACTCCATAGCCATAACCTTAGAGTGTGAGTGCCCGCCTGCCGATGCATCATCGAGTGTCATACCTTTGAGCATCGCGTCCTCCATATCCGGAGTCACTTCGCCTTTGATCTTGATCTTGTAGATTCTCTCTAAGTCAGACTCCATAAGAGCAGATGCGACTTTTGAAGCATCGGTTAGAAGCAAAACACCCTCCGACGCGTAGTCAAGCCTACCTACCGGAATGTAATGTTTATACTCTTTGCTTAAGCTATCATAGATGGTTTTTCTGCCCTTTGGGTCGCTTTTTGTCACAAGCTCCCCTTTTGGTTTGTTGTAGACAATTACAGTATATTTGTCTCTTGGACTCACCTGTTTTCCACTTACGTAGATAATATTTACGCCCTCTATGACATCTGTTGCAGGGTTTGTCTGAATCTCTCCGTCAACTCTTACATAACCGTCTTGTATCGCCTTATCAGCTTCTCTTCTTGAGTAACTGGAGTGGTGAGCAATATATTTGTTTAATCTCACGATATACCTTTTTCAATAAGAGTATGGATGTGAAGCACTCCGACTACTCTCTTCTCTTTATCAGTTACAACTAAAAGCTGTATCTTCATATCTTCTATTATTACAAGTGCTTCGCTTGCAAGTATATTTTCATCATCAATTGTTTTTGGGTTAAGTGTTGCATACTTTAAGACGTTCTCTTGAAGAGAGAAATCTTCGCTCATAAGTGCTCTTCGTATGTCTCCATCACTTATAAGTGCTCTAAGTTTGCCTGACTCATCGGTGATTAAAACTGTTCCAATCCTGCCTTCGCTGATCTTTACAATGGCATCTTTGAGGTTCGTGTCTGCCGTTATGATTGGCAGATCTTCTGTTCTCATCAAATCTTTAACTTTTACAAATAGCTGCTTTCCCAAAGCTCCGCCAGGGTGAAACGAGGCAAAGTCACTTTTTTGAAAGTTTTTTGCCTTCATAAGACAGACTGCCAGAGCATCACCGAGTGCGAGTGTCAGAGTGGTTGAACTAGTAGGTGCGATGTTCAGCGGGCAAGCCTCTTTCTCAACTACTACATCTATTACAATATCGCTATATTTTCCGAGAGTAGACTCATGGTTTTTCGTCATGCCGATAAGAGGAATGTCAAATCTTTTGATATGCGGAAGTATTGAACTTAACTCTTCGCTCTCTCCACTGTAGCTGATTGCTAAAACGACATCATCCTTGCCTATCATTCCAAGATCACCGTGCAGTGCTTCGGTTGGATGCAGAAAAAAACTTGGAGTTCCGGTAGATGCAAATGTTGCTGCCATTTTTGCACCGATAAGCCCTGATTTGCCGACACCCGTAACTATAAGCTTGCCTTTGCATGCAAGGATTATGGAGACGGCTTTATCAAATACATCGCTTATATTTTTGGCGCTCTCTAGGAGTGTTTGAGCTTCAATTTGTAAGGTTTCTTGTGCTATTTGTTTGTAATTCATGATGCAATTATACCCTTTTTGGGTATAAATTGCATGAGAGATTTAGTTAATGTCAGGCTTTGGAGTTTTTGATGTAGAAGCAGGCAGTTGAGGAAGAACTACATCCGCTTTTCTGCCGTCAAGCGCTTTTAAGAACTCTTCGATAGAAGCAGCCTCTGCATCGTTGATGTCAGCTCCAAGCTGGATACGTCCCATCTCTTTGATCGCATCTTTGAGCTCCCAGATCTGACCGTTATGGAAGTATGGTGCAGTTTGAGTGATATTTCTAAGAGTAGGCACTTTTACCATACCGTTCTTGTCACCCTTGAAATCACCTACATCTTGAAACTTGTATGTTCCAGTGATGTTAAACACATTCATCGCACCGCCCAAAGCAATGCCGGTATGACATGTAGCACACCCTTTGTCCATAAATGTTTTCAAGCCATCTTTTTGAGCTTTTGTCATCGCTTTTTCATTACCGTTTAAGTAGTCATCAAATGCAGACGGAGTGACAAGAGTTCTCTCAAAAGTTGCAATAGTGTCCGCAACTTTCTCAAACGTTATTTTTGTATCTTTTCCGTAAGCTTTTTTAAACTCTTCAACATATTCAGGCATAGAAGTAACTGTCGCTACTACATGTTCAGGTGTTGCAGACATCTCAGGTGCGGCTTGAATCGGACCTTGAGCCTGAGCTTCTAAGTGAGGATCACGGCCGTCCCAGAATTGTGAGTTGAAAAAGACAGAGTTATAAACAGTCGGCGAGTTTAAGTGGTGCGGATTTGCAGTCCACTTATGACCGATCGCTGCAGGTATTCCGTCATCTCCACCCTCGCTTAGGTTGTGACAGCTGTTACAGCTTATAAAACCGCTCTTAGAGAGTCTTGGGTCGAAATAGAGCTTTTTACCAAGTTCTACCTTCTCATCTGTGATAGGGTTCTTAGGATTGTCTATAAGCTTCATAAGCTCTTTCTTATCTGTAGGAATAGGCTCTAGACCTGCTTTTTTAGCCTCTGTAGCTAAACCAGAAGCTAAAAGAGATGAAGCAGCAAATGCTATTGTTAAAACGGTTCTTTTGTACATGATGATTCCTTGTGTAAATTTGTCATAAATCTTACATTTATTCAGCTTAAGACTGTATAACAAATTTATATTATTTTCATAAATCCAAAGTATATATATTACTGTGAATAGGTCAGGAAATAGCCTTTATTTATTAGAGATAAGATATAATAATCTAAAATTTTTTAGAGGGAAAAAAATGAGAGATAAACTAGGAAAATATGTAAGCAGCATTAATACGCTTAAAGTCGAAGAGAGAGTGTTGTATTTTAACACGCTTATTTTAGCGGAAGAGGGTGCCGGCAAAACAAATCTGGCGTGCAGAATAAGAAACTATATAATTGACAGCAATGTGGCAACTCTCTATCTTGATTTTTCGAACTCGGAAATAGAAGACATAGAGCTTAGATACAAAGATGAACATTTTAATTATATAAGATTTGATGAAAGCGAAGAGTTTCAAGTAGAGTTCAATAAGCTTGTAGATGAGAAAAAACATATTTATATGGCAGTTGACCCCGCTTACTTCTCAAATAAAAGAGATATAAAAAGCAAATTGACCGATACGCTTCAGATAAAAGGACTTCTAGAAAATTACTACTATTTTTTCCATGATATTGAAAATTTAAACGGTTTTTATACAAAATTTGAAGACTTTTTACTCTATATGCTTAACTTTCTAAACCTTAAAAAGTATGGTCTTACATTCTTGGCACAGCCTCACAGCACTTTTGAAAGTCCTCAGATAAAACTTCTCTTTACATTTTTATATCTTGGAAGATGTTCAAATTTTGAGTACTTCAACACTGCGAACCTAAAAAAACTCCCTAAAAACAGATTTTTCTATCAGTACAGAACAGATTACCATACGCTTTTGTTCAACGATATAAAAAGTAATATAGTTGAGATAGACGAGTATGTCATCGAAGAGTAGTTATGCAAAAACTTTTTGATGAAGTAGCCTCTTTAGATAAAAGGTGCTATGACGAGTTTTTTTTAAGTGAAGATATTTTAATGGAGCATGCCGCTAATGGTATAGCTGCGTATATTCGTAACAATTTTAAAAAAAATTCAAAAATCGTTATAGTTTGCGGAAGCGGCAATAACGGAGCTGACGGAATCGCGCTCTCAAGGCTTCTTCATGCAGATTATGATGTTTATCTGTTCTATGCAAAAAAGCCTGCCTCAAAGATGGCGCTTCTGCAGCAAAAAAGGGCTCTTGCCATAGGCGTAAGAGAGTCTGCAGAGCTTGAGTCGTGCGACGTTTTGGTCGATGCAATAGTCGGTACGGGATTTAGCGGAGAGTTTAGCAAAGAGATCGCTTCTATAATTGACGAAATGAACGCTCTAAATGCTTTTAAGATCGCCTGTGACATACCTTCCGGATACAGGTTTTTAGCAGATATCACGCTTACAATGGGTGCGCTTAAAAAGAGTATGTTTCTGGATGGCTCAAAAGATGCGCTTGGAGATATCAGAGTAGTAGACCTTGGAGTAAGCAGAGATATATATGAGAGGGATAGCAACTGCAAGCTGCTTGATCTGGATGACCTGAGACTTCCCTCAAGGGCAAAAAAAGATTCGCACAAAGGCTCTTACGGTCATCTGGCTATTGCATCTGGGCAGATGAGCGGAGCAGGCATCATGAGCGCTCTCTCGGCACTCAGATTTGGAAGCGGGCTTGTAACGCTTGTGGGATTTGAAAAAATTGAGATACCACATACGCTAATGTACTCACATGAAGTTCCCCAAAATACAACGGCTCTTGCTTTGGGAATGGGGCTTGGCGCAGAGTTTAGTGCGCAGGAGCTGGAAAAATTTTTGGATAACGCTCTGCCTCTTGTCGCTGATGCGGATATATTTCATATGCAGGCGGTTTTGGATATTTTAAAAAGAGAAGATGTGGTTTTAACACCTCATGCAAAAGAGTTTGTCTCTCTTTTAAAAAGAGCTAATATTGCGGATATAGCGGTTGATGAGCTGCAAAAAGAGCGTTTTAAATATGTAGAGATGTTTTGCAAAAAGTATCCGCATGTCACGCTTCTTTTAAAAGGTGCTAATGTCATCATAGGCAAGGATAGTGAGTGCTTTGTAAACCCACACGGAACTCAAGCTCTTGCAAAAGGGGGAAGCGGAGACGTGCTTAGCGGTCTTATAGCATCACTTCTCTCTCAGGGCTACAGCCCTTTAGATGCTGCTATGAACGGCTCTTTGGCGCATACGAAAGCGGCGCTTCATTACAGTGGAGCTGATTATTCGCTAACGCCGGATGATTTGATAGAGG
Source organism: Sulfurimonas crateris (assembly GCF_005217605.1). Lineage (NCBI taxonomy): Bacteria > Pseudomonadati > Campylobacterota > Epsilonproteobacteria > Campylobacterales > Sulfurimonadaceae > Sulfurimonas > Sulfurimonas crateris. The sequence continues at coordinate 261,164 of NZ_SZPX01000001.1, forward strand.
GGATATGCAAACTATAAGATTGCATATGTTATAAAACAGCAATTTAAAAAAGAGGGAACAAAATAATGGATAATATTTTAAAGATAGGGAAGTACGAACTCGGCTCTCGTCTTATTGTAGGGAGTGGAAAGTATAAAGATTTTCAAACTACAAAAGAGGCGACGTTAGCAAGCGGAAGCGAACTTATAACCGTTGCCGTGCGAAGACTAAATATAACCGATCCTGACAAAGAGAATCTTCGTGATACGTTTGCGGGAACAAATGTAAAGTTTTTGCCAAACTCTGCAGGGTGTACGACGGCAGAAGAGGCAATAACTACTTTTAGACTAACACGTGAGGCTACGGGGATCGACCTTATAAAACTGGAGGTTATCGGCGATACGCAAAAGACTCTTTATCCGGATGTATTAGAGACCATTAAAGCATGTGAAATACTCTCTAAAGAGGGCTTTACAATTATGGCATACACTTCTGATGACCCTATTATGGCAAAACGTCTTGAAGATGCAGGCGCGCATGCGATCATGCCTCTTGCCGCACCGATAGGAAGCGGTCTTGGGATCCAAAATCCGTACAATATAGTATTTATCCGTGAAGCTGTAAGCGTTCCTGTTATCGTAGATGCTGGGATAGGCTGTGCAAGCGATGCCGCATATGCGATGGAACTTGGTGCAGAGGGAGTTTTAACAAATACGGCAATAGCTCAGGCAAGTAATCCAATGATAATGGCAGAGGCTATGAAGCACGCCGTGATGGCAGGTCGTATGAGTTATCTTGCAGGAAGAATTCCTAAAAAACCCTACGCAACTGCATCTTCTCCGATTGATGGATTGATACAGTTTTAAACTTCAATATTCTTTGAGAGATGGGTAAGCAGCAGAAGTTGTCCCATCCCCTCAAAAAATCTCTCTATCCCCATACCGTCTTTGCTATTTGTAGATTTTTCAAGTGCAGTTAAAAAAACCAATTGCGACTCCTCCGAAGCCATCATAAAAGCATCTGTAATATATCTAAAAGAGAGTGTATGAACCTCACCGTTTACATCGAAGTCGATTTCCGAGTCAAGATTTATATTATGCTCTTCTAAAAAATCTATGCACCTCTGTTTTGTTTCACTCATCTAATAGCCTCATCGTCAAGTTCACCGCTTTTAAGCTTTTTAAGATAAATATCAAGCAGTTTTTTTACTTCGCCGCCGAGGATAAAAAGCCCAAGTATATTAGGCAGTGCCATAGCCAAAAGAAGCATAAAGCTAAAATCTACAAGCAAGCCGGTGCTTACAACCGTACCGATAATTGTAAGAGATAGAAAAAAGATCTTATAAATTATTGATAATTTAGAGCCAAAAAGATAAACCCATGCTCTCTCACCGTAGTATGACCAAGAGATCATAGTAGAAAAAGCAAAGAGGGTAATGCTTACAGATAGAATCGCAGGAAACCATTCAATTACCGTCCCGTAAGCTGCACTTGTCAGAGCGGCACCTTGTTTTGCTTCAATAAGAGCAACATAAGCTCCATCATGCGCATATACGCCTGTTATAACAATAACAAGCGCCGTCATGGTACATATAACGATGGTGTCTATAAAAGGTTCATAAAGAGCAACTAAACCCTGTCTGACAGGGTACTTTGTTCTAACTGGAGCGTGTGCAACCGGTGATGAACCTATTCCCGCTTCACTTGAGAATACCGCTCTTTGAAAACCCTGTATAAGAGAGCCGACAATCCCGCCGTAAACTGCACTCGTTGAAAAAGCTTCTGTAAATATAATGCTAAAAGCATCACCTATTTTTTCAAAATGAACTCCTAAAATCCATAGAGATGCGGTGATGTATATTATTGCCATAAATGGAACAAGAGTCTCGGTGATGCGGGCAATTCTTGTAACACCGCCGATGATGACGAAGCCAACCAAAGAGGCAATAATGATCCCAAAAACTATAGGGAACTCTTGAAAAAACGGTATCTCTTGTGAGATGGCGCTTAGAGCCTGCGAGACCTGAAAGGTGTTTCCCCCGCCTATCGCACCTCCGATCATAAATACTGCAAAGATCACCGCTAAAACTTTACCGAATTTTGCATACCCTTTCTTTGCCAAGCCCTTGGAGAGGTACTCCATGGCACCGCCCATAACTGTGCCGTCTTTTAAAAATTCTCTATATTGCAGCGAAAGTGTTACTTCGGTAAACTTTAGGCTCATCCCCAAAAAACCTGCAACGATCATCCAAAATGTTGCACCAGGACCGCCGATCGCGATGGCAAGAGCAACGCCAGCAATGTTTCCGAGCCCTACAGTCGCACTCAAGGCAGTAGTAAGAGCACCAAAAGATGATATCTGCCCGACATCGTCAATAGTGTTGTATCTGCCTCTTACAATGTCAAAAGAGTGTTTTAACATCCTTAAATTTATAAATCTTGTTAAAATAGTAAGATAGATACCGCCGGAAATTAACCAGATAACCAAAAAGGGCAATGTTACCCCCTCTACGCTGCCAAAAAGAATATCAAAAAATAGAACCGTCTCCAAAAAATAGTTGATACTGCTAAATACTTCACCCAAAACTAACCCTTTAAAACCATAATAATGTATTGTAACAAACTAATCTTAATCTCTTTTTGTGTCACTATTTTGAAAGTTTTTAAATATGCAAAAAATAGTATTGACTTTTTAAAAATAATTAACTATAATTTCGCCTCATTAATCAGCTGCAGAGTTGTTTTAATGAAAAGAGTCGGGGTGTAGCTCAGTATGGTTAGAGTACTTGGTTTGGGACCAAGGGGCCGAAGGTTCGAGTCCTTTCACCCCGACCACCTAATTTATATTTAAAAACGTATGGTGAGATTAGCTCAGCTGGTTAGAGCACTGGTTTGTGGTGCCGGGGGTCGCGGGTTCGAATCCCGTATCTCACCCCATAAATTAGATATAAAAACTTAATAATAACAATAAATTTTGTGGCGTCCGTGGCTCAACTGGATAGAGTTTCGGACTTCGGATCCGACGGTTATAGGTTCGAATCCTATCGGGCGCACCATTTTTGTAAATGTATGCGTCCTTAGCTCAGCTGGATAGAGCAATGCCCTTCTAAGGCATCGGTCACACGTTCGAATCGTGTAGGGCGTACCACCTTGTCTGAAGAGACGTAAAACACTTATATGCGGATGTGGTGAAATTGGTATACACGCCAGACTTAGGATCTGGTGCCGTAAGGTGTGGAGGTTCAAGTCCTCTCATCCGCACCACCCTTTAAAATAGGGCTTCACAAGACTTTTAACAGTCACTTTAAGAAAACTTCAAAATAAATTTTTTACTACAAGCATTAAACTTCTATAAATATAAATTTTACATATTAGTTCGTCATTTTAAGTATATTATTGATCATTTTGAGACAAATGAAACAAAATGAAAAATATTGACAATTAATGAAACCCCCCCCCAACACACTAGAATTATGACAATTTTCTTTATGGTCTTTTGTTTCTAATTTTAATATCATTACCCCGTTCAAATTATTCAATGGGGTACCAAGTGTTTTTCACTCCCAAAGTGAAGGAAGTCAGCTTTGGCTTCCCGTTGAGTAATTCAACCGGAACATTTGGTACCTGTTCCTCGCTCAAACATATTTTTAGTTCAAAAAAAAATTGATAGGCGTATTATCAAGCGTCTGGTAAAGTAGATACTCTGTTTGAGAGCTATCATAGTTAATGCAATCAAAGCAGTACCCAAGTATTGAAAAAAGAGTAGAAATTGATACAGTTGCGGCTGGTTCTCACAGGGAAACTAAAAGAGGAATCGACTACACGCAGATAGTGGCGCTGTGGATGATACTATGCTCTCATCACCTTCTCATACTAGACCTAAACCAAAAACTCTAACATATTTGGCATGGAACAGACTGTACAGCACAACCGACAGTTGATAGTATGCTCTTGCCGAGCGTGAAAAAGGCGAAGAGGCGGAACGACCGACCGATCGAAACGATGGAATTATAGCATTTTGTATTATGTTTGCAAAATATATAAAATCGAGAGCTGAGCGCGCTTTTAGGAATTATAGGCGGGCTCCTTGGCGGCGGTGCGGCCGCCTTAGTTCCTGGAGTAGACGCTGCGGTAGGCGTTACGTTCAGTTATCAGGCGGCTAAAATACTTTTAATGACTCTACCAATCGTTGGTATTTTGATAGTCGGGATTTTGAGATTTACTATCATATTGATAAAAATCTTTGCTTTTCATTTTTTGAGTCTTTTTATCATGCCAATTATGTTTATGCAAAAAAACGTCGAGGCGATGGCTAAGTTTACGGTTAAGATACTAGCTACCATGCTTGAGATACCTATTTTTGTGCTGGCGGTCTGGTTGGCAATCACAGCAAACTCTTTAATTCATACTACAGGTATGGTTTTTGGGAAAACAGTCATGGGCGGGATGCTTGAGACTTCTTTGTCTCAGAATGCTACAGGTGGGAATATGCAAGTTGCAGGCGTTAACCTTACGAATTTGTTTACAGAGATGAAAATTTATTTCATAGACGGCTTTTTTGAAGTTGCGATCGCGGTATTTAGTATCGTGATTATTTACAAAATAATCATAAGCCTTCATACGGAGCTATTTCAGGCGATCGATCTTGCTTCAACAAGTGCTATTGATAATTCTATCGATAGCATGAGGACCGAAGCAGGCGGATGGGGTGCTAGGATCTAATCCTACACTCCATCATTTTTTTTCTTTGCCTCATAGGTGGCTTTCGCCTTCTCTTCTCTAATCTTACACGAAACACAGCGACTAAACTGCCATTAGCTCACTCTTCTTAGCATTGTACTCATCTTGCGTAATTGCGCCCTTCTGCAAAAGACCAAACCAGTAATCAAGATCTTTTTTGCCGCCATCAGCCACGGTAATCCCGTTAGCCACAAACGCCTTATGCTCTTTTGCAACTCTCTCGTTGATCTCCATCTGCTCAAGCTCTTCCCTGACGTTCTTATAAATACTCAACCCATGCTTACGACGAAATTTTCTTATGCTTCTTTCCACAAGAATTATCAAAAATAGTTTTAAAAAGAAAAAAGGTAGTGGCTCTGCTGCTGCTAATTTATCTTTTCTATGATATAATTCTTTTGCGATTAACACTTGTTAGAATTAATGGAGTGGCAAGGCTAAGAGATTAATTACCTCTTAGCCTTTTTTTTTGCCCTCCTAAATTCTAACAAGGGAGATTTTATGAATAAGCTGTTAATCGCATTACTGCTTATGTGCTTTTTTGCACCTATGTTAAATTAACATAGTCAAGGGGTTTATCCCCTTGTCTCCCAAATATCACTAATATCTTCAAAATAAATCTTCAAAGCTTCATTAATGCTATCCAAACTAACTTTAGCATATCTGCTAGTTATACTATACGATTGATGTCCTAATACTTTTGCGATAATGTCTTCTGTCACTCCTTTATTTATAAGAGTATTGCCTAAAATATGTCTCGTGTCATGTATCCTCATTTTTTCAACACCGGCTCTTTTATATACTTTAATCCAGTGTGATCTAAATGTATCATCTGTTACATGTGGCGTCTTTACCCCCTCAAATAAAAAACCTCTTTTTTTTATGCCGTACTCTTTTAAAAAAGCGACTAAAGGAGCGGATAAAGGATACTCATGTCGCTTTCTATTTTTTGATTTTTCAGCAGTAATAATATATGTGTTTAGATTATCATTTAAATTTATTTCCGTCCACTCTAGGGTAAGAGCCTCGTTTAATCTTCTACCTACGAATAAAAAGAGCATAATGCCTCTATATCTTAAATCTTCATAGTTCCATATCTCATAAAATAATCTTTTTCGCTGCTCGTCCGATAGTTCAAAATTCATAATATTTTGAACTTTTGGTATGGCTACTTTGAGGGCTGCATTTTTCATTAATATATCTAACTCTTCAATCGCATAATTAAAAACAGGTCTTAGTATCTGCTTTATGCTTTGAGCCGTTCTAGGAGCTAACCCTTGTCTTAGCATATCGTTTACAATCATTTGAATATCTGCTACTGTAATTTTATCGATATTGATATGTCCGATATTCTCTCTAATCCATTTGTCATATGTTTTTGCTGTACTGTAGATATTCTCTTTTGAGAGAGTTCTTGATTTTAGATCCATATAAACCTTAAATATATCGTTTAATGTTTTAAAATCTTTTTTCTTTATAACTCCCGTCTCAAGCAGCTCATCTTTTAGCAGATTGCGTTTTGCGACTGCATTTTTAACAGCGTGTAAGCCTGTGATATTGTAGAAGTTGATAGTTTTTTTTATTTGCTTATTTCTAAAGTAGAATTTGAGGACTATATCTATATTTTCATAGTCAATTTTTTTGAGGTCGTTTTTATTAATCTCTTTTGCTTTAAAGGTGCTATTTTTATCTTTTAAATATATACCTTTGGTATCAAGGTTATCTAAATTGATTTTTATGAGTTGATCTTGGAGTGCCATTAATTATGATTTTATTAAAAAAGTTTCTTTGTATTTTAAAATGCCCAAAATAACTATTTTGTCTTCATAAATAAAATATGTGATTGTATAACCTTTAAATACTAGATCTCTTGCTTGCTCATTATCAAAATGAATAGATTTTCTATGCATATAAGGCATATCAATTATTTTAGATATTTGTTTATGTATTTCTCTTTTAAAGTCAATAGCACGCTGCAAACTATCCAATGCGATGTAATCCAACATATCATCAAGTTCTTTTTGAAATTCAGGATATTTTTCTATCTTCAACTAAACTGCTCTTTTTTGATGTCGCTCAATCAATCTTTTTTCAGTATCTACCCAAAACTCATCCGTAAGTTCTGTAAATGATTCAGGATTGCTTTTGTACTGCTCTAGTCTATTGGAGATAGATTTTCTATACTCATTAACTTCATTATCGGTATGATCTGTTATAATAATTTCAATATTCTTATTTTGAAACATCTCTTTTATAGAGTTTAAAAAATTAATATTGAGTTCACTGGAATTTAAACTATATGAAGCTTGCATATTAGATCCTTTTTATGAATATGTAAAATTATAGCACAAAAAGACTAGGGTACGGTTTGGGTACGGTTTTAGATATAAAACAGTATATTACTATATAATTAAAAAAAGAAGAAAACCCCGTAAATAGCGAATATATATAACTCTGTATAATTCTGTATATATACTAATAATCCGACTTAGGATCTGGTGCCGTAAGGTGTGGAGATTCAAGTCCTCTCATCCGCACCACCCTTTAAAATAGGGCTTCACAAGACTTTTAACAGTCACTTTAAGAAAACTTCAAAAACAACTTTTTACTACTTTTTAATATAATTCAAACTATATTAGAGAATTGCACTTATTTTTAGAATTGGCGTCTTTAAATATTATAACAGAGTAAAAAAAGGAATCGACTTGTCATACATATTCAAAATAGCTACTCTTGAAGATAAAGAAGAGCTGGAGGCGCTTATTAATAGCTGTTATAGAGGAGAGAGCTCTAGGGCTGGATGGACGACAGAGGCAGACATTTTGGATGGAGCTCGTGTTGATAGAGCAATGTTAGAGAATCTTTTAAAAAATCGAGATGTTTGCCTTCTAACTCTTTGTAAGGGTTATGAGATCGTTGCATCCATTTGCTTAACTAAAGAAGAGGAGAAGGTCAAACTTGGTCTTATTGTTGTGAAGGCATCTATGCAGGGTATGGGAATTGGCAAAAAGATTATAGAGTATGCGCAAGAGTATGCAAAGCGAGAGTGGAGTGTCATCTCTGCTGAAGTGGAGGTTATCTCTATTCGTAACGAGCTCAAAGAGTATTATAAAAGAAGAGGGTTTGTTGATACAAAAAAATATACAACTCTTCCAAACTCTTCCTTATGGACGAGCAAAGTAGGTGAGATAAAACTTCTGTTGATGCAAAAAGAGCTTTGTTAAAAGAGAGCATTGAGAGAAGTTTTCCAAGTCTAGCAGCAATTTTTGATCACTGAGCTGTTTAGGCAAAACTTATCTTTTGTTATTCACACTAACCTTTTTTGCCTCTTTGTAAAATTTATCAAGCCCTTTTTTTGCTTTTTTGTCTACATTGTATGAGATATGTTTTAGGTAGTTCAAAATATCGTCGTGAGCAACATCGGTTCTTTTAGAGGCTTCATTCAAAATATATCTTGGAATTTTCACTCTTCTTTTTAAAAAGTTCTTCTCAATTTTTTTATAGAGCGTCTTGTCTTTGTGATAGCAAAGAAGTGCAAAAACGAAAGGGAGATTATGTTTTTGATTCCATGTTTTTGCAAGATCGGTATGAGGCTTCTCTTGCAGGTAGTATCTTAGAGCTTTGTCGCCAATAAGAACTTCGCCTTGGACGTTTAAAATTTTTGCGAGCACGTTTGATGTCTCGGACTCTTTGTCTGTCACATCCTCTTTACTGGGGATCACCAAAACGCTAAGTACCTCGCCTCTTGCAATTATTCCGAGGTTTACGTGCTTTTGTCTTTTTGCCCGTATGCTTGAGATAAATGCCGCGTCAACCTTTTTTGAGATAAATTTTTTGTTCGTCTTGGCAGGAACATCTCTGTAGTAGTGCATGCTCATGCTCTGCTGGGAGCTCTTTGTAAAACGTTTCATAAAGACATGAAAAGGCAGAAGATTTAGATACTCAATTTTTCCAAAAATCAAAACTTGCTCCAAGATAGTATGGTCAAAATTATACAGCTATTAACTTATAAAAAAGATGAGTTAGATATAATCACAGCAATGAAAAATAGTTTTGGGAGTAGTATTTTGGTACGAGTAGAATTTTTGGGCCCAATACAAAAAGAGCCTCTGGAGTTAGAGATAACAAACCTAAACGAGTTGGCAAAGATACTGCAGAAGGATCATTCTATGAAAGAGTGGCTTGAGAATTCTGCAGTTGCCGTGAACGATACCCTTGTAAACAGCAGGGATGTAGAGCTTAAAGATGGTGACAGAGTCGTTCTTCTTCCGCCTGTTTGCGGAGGATGAGGCATGCTTTACCTTTATGATGGAGCTCTTGATGTTCCTAAGATATTAAAAGAGTGGTATGAGCAGGAAGCAAATAGTAACTACGGCGCCTATATCCCTTTTGTCGGAACGGTTAGAAGCGAAGATAACATAGAAGGGCTTAGTTTTGACATCTATGAGCCGATACTAAACTCTTGGTTCGAGGCGTGGCAGAAGAGGGCTGAGGCTAAGGGTGCGGTTATAAAAATGGCGCACTCAAGAGGTGACGTGATGCTTCACGAATCTTCATACATAGCGGCAGTTTTCTCTCCAAAAAGACGTGTGGCACTAGAGTTTATAGATGAGTTCGTAGAGGATTTCAAAGCATCTGCTCCCATCTGGAAATATGATCTAAAGGGCGGCAAAAGAGTCTATGCACTTGATCGTTCAACAGCAATTAAAGGGAGCGGAATTTTAAAATGAGTTTACTATCGTATGAAACAAGCCAAAATATGCTCGATTTACTACATGTTAATTCTGGGCGAACCGAGAATGTGGCACTTAGCGCATCACTTGGAAGAGTTTTGGCGCAAGATATCGTTGCAGAGTATAACGACCCACAGTTTCCTACCGCTTCAATGGATGGCTATGCGGTTATTCATAGTGATCTAGAGAGTAAAGAGATCACTATCTTAGGAGATAATCCCGCAGGAAGTGATGAGAAGAGAACCATAAATAGCGGAGAGTGTATAAAGACATTTACAGGTTCAAAGATGCCCCATGGAGCCGATACGCTCATCCAGATAGAGAATGTAAGCGTAAATAACGGCAAAATAACCGTAGACGAAACAGTCCCGCGAGGAAATGCGGTCCGTCCGGTGGGAGAGGGGTATAGAGCAGGAGACGTGCTTATCAAAAAAGGGACAAAGATCGGTTTTGCCGAGATAGGTGTGATGGCAGCACTCAACCGTGTAATGGTAAAAGTCGCAATTAGACCGCGTGTTGCTGTCATCTCAACTGGAAGCGAGATCTTGGATCTTGGCGTAAACAGCACAAATCCTTCGCAGATAAGAAGTTCGAACAACTATACGCTGGCGGCTCTTTTTGAACAAGCAGGAGCTGATGTCGTTCAGCTTGGAACCATCGGTGATGAGAGAGATATGATAATGGAGACTTTCCAAAATGCTCTATTGAGTGCGGATATTCTTGTCAGTACAGGCGGTGTGAGCGTAGGGGATTACGACTTTGTAAAAGATATAGTACCTCGCATAGGTGCCGAAGTGGTATACAAAGGCGTGGCAATAAAGCCGGGCAAACATATAATGGTTGCGCAAAGGGAAGATAAGTTTATCTTAGCGCTCCCTGGCTTTGCATACTCATCAACTGTCACTGCCATACTTTATGTTCTTCCTCTGATCTCAAAAATGCTCGGACGCAAAAGTGCGTATAAAACGGTAGCGGCAAAACTCGGCGAAAAATTTAGAAAAAGAAGCAGACTAACGGAGTTTACTGCATGTAATGTCGCCGTAGAAGATGGTGAGTATTTTGTAAACTTCAAAGATAAGAAGGTCGGAAGCTCGGCAATACTTACAAATATGCTAGACTCAAGTGCATTGATGATAACAGGCGAGGATGATGGAGATCTGGAGCAGGGTACGTATGTAAATGTCATCTTGTTAGATAATTTTTAAATTTGCGGTGCTGATTTTATTTTTATTTTACATTGATATGTTATTTTGTTTTGAGAAATTTTTTAAAATGAGGTTAAAATGAAAAAGTTATTGCTAGTACTTGTCCTTTTTTTAGGACTCTTAAAGGCTGATGGGGATGTTAAAAAAGCAGTTTTTGATTTAACAACATCTGATTTGAGAACATTTGAAAACAGAATGATAAAGGCAGTTGCGTTTAACAATTCACACTACCAAACTACTTTTAAAGAGTTGGATATCATTGTTATAGTTCATGGAGGCGCATATAAGTTTTTTGTAAAAGACATCTCAAAAACAAAATGCAAAGAGGATAAAAAACTTCAGGCAAAAGCAAAAGAGATACATGAGAGACTTGCATCGCTTGTAAAAACGTACAGCGTAAAATTTTTAATGTGCGGCGTTGGCATGAAAGCCAAAAATATAGAAAAAGAGAATGTTTTAGAGTTTGTAGAGGTCATACCAAGCGCTATGGTAGGTCTTATTGATGCTCAAAATGACGGATATGCTTTTATTCCAATAGATTAATGCCATACTAAAATATATTATGCTAAAAAAAACCCTCCCTATATTTTTGGTAATAATAGCCATAATAGTCTATATACTTTTCTCGTTCAGGCATGCGATAGATCAGCAAAACGTCAGTTACATATTAGATAAATTTGTCCTAGCGTTAGAATCTGAGATAAAAAGTGAGAAGATGGATGCGCTCAAGATGGCAATAGCACTCTCAAAAAACAGCGCTTTAGTTGATACTTTGGAAAATGAGGATGAGGATCTTGGATATAAGATTCTCTCGGAAATCACACAAGAGATAAAAAACTTCACTGATAAAGATATTAAAACTCAGATACTCACACATGACTACCATATCTTTGCAAGAAGCTGGGACGATATCTATACTGGTATGCCGCTTGAAGATTTTAGAAGCGACCTTCAATATTTTAGCTCTCACAATACTCCACGCACATCCATTGAGACAGGACGAATGTTAAGCATTAAGACTACAGTGCCTGTTTATAGAGACAAGACTCTTTTGGGTTTTGTTGAGATTATAAGTTTTTTTGACTCTATAACAAGCTTTTTTAAAAAAATAGGTGTTGATCTTTATGTATTGATGGATGATAAGTATTACGATATAGCCGTTTTTATGCAAAACAATGAGACTGTTGATAGGTATATCATGGCAAATAGAAACTATAATCATAACAACATAGACCTTCTTAGAAAAATCGATTTTAAAGAACTTAAAGTAAACAGAGCAATCACTCTTGATGATGATTATGTATTTTGCGAAAATATAAAAAACGGCAATTCCGAATCAATAGGACTATTTGTGTTTGTGTTAACAAAGAGGTATCTTGAGTATTTCAAAGAGGAGAATGATGAAACCTCATTTTTTATCAACTTTACAAAAAAGGCTCTTTATGATGTTGTAAGAGATGAGCAAAATGATGTTAGGGTTAAAGAGTTTGAGGATATAAAATCACTTATGACAATAAAAGACGAGATACCCGTGAATATGCAAAACGAATATATAAAACTTGGGTATGAGAAGTTAAACGAATATACGAAAGAGGAGCTTATAGAGCTTGTTTTAGAGCAAAAAATCATAAAAAAAGTGGATGGAAAAATAAAATGAAGATTTTGTTACTCGAAGATGAATTTTCACTCAGAATCAGTATAAAAGAGTTTTTGGAAGATATGGAGTACGAGGTGGATGATTATGCCGATGGAATGGATGCACATGATGCAATCTACTCAAAATCTTATGATTTACTCCTCTTGGATGTCAATGTTCCTTCAATGGACGGGTTTGAGCTTTTGCAAAGCATACGCAAAGATGGGATTAAAATCCCTGCCATTTTTTTAACATCCATGACCGATGTGCAAAACCTAAATGAGGGGTATAAAAAGGGATGCTGTGATTATATTCGCAAACCTTTTGATCTCTTAGAGTTGGAGCTTAGAATCAAGCAGGCGGTGAAGAGCTTTTATCTTCAAAACGATGAACTTATCGCACTTGGCGAGGATGTATTTTACGACATGTTAAAAGGCAAGCTAAGCCATGGGAGCGAAGAGATTATTCTTAGAAAGATTGAAAAAGATATTCTTGAAGTGCTTATTAAGAACAAAAACAGTGTTGTCTCCATGCAGATGTTTCAAGATGAGGTGTGGGGCGACTATGTAGAGCCATCAGCAATCCGAGTTCAGATAAACAACCTAAAACAAAAACTTCCAGACGCAATCATACAAAACAGAAGAGGTTTAGGATATATCATTGAGAGATAAAAGTTATGCGATAATTTACGCATACATATACACTGCCCTTGTCGCTGTAATACTGCTTGCACCGCTGTTTATCTATACTTCATACATGAAGAAAGTACATGATATAAAAAATGAGTTTGAACTTAAAAACAGGGCACTGTTAATCATTAAACTTATGCAAGAGCATAATTCGGATGAGGAGTATTTTGAGTACCCAAGATTTAAAACATTCAAATCAGGTCTTTATGATATCAGACAAAAAGAGATTTTCTCGCTTATAAAAGAGCCTATTAAATACTTTATAGAAGGTTATCAAGTAGAAGATAATAGAGCTTATTATGTTATGGCACTTCCTCAAGATAGATATTTTGGCGCAAAGTATCTTGTCGTGGAGAATGAGCTCTCTTATTATGAAGTTTATGAGAAAGCTTTGGTAATACTCCTCTCCATCGTAACGCTTATATTTTTACTGAGCATACTCTTTTTGGATAGATTCGCAAAACCATTCAAAGATGTAAACAAGAAGCTTGATGAGTTTATTAAAGACTCTATTCATGAGATAAATACACCCCTTGCTATCATTAATGTCAATATCGATCTCTTTAGCAGAAAACATGGGACAAACAAGTACATGCAGAGGATTAAAGCTTCTACAAAAGTGCTCTCAAACATCTACAATGACATGGAGTATCTTATCAAATATGACAAAATAGAGTATGAGAGAGAAAATATTGATGTAAAGAAGTTTTTAGATGAGCGCATAGAGTATTTTAGTGAAGTTGCATGCATGAAAAATATAACAATACAAAGTGAGCTTCAAGAGGGTGTAAAGATAAGTATGAACCCAAAACAGTTTCAAAGAGTAGTTGATAACAATATATCAAATGCTATAAAGTACTCATATGAACAAAATATTATAGAAGTAAATATGAATCTAAATGAAGAGGGCGAATGTCTGCTCTCATTTAAAGACTACGGCATAGGTATAGAAGATGTTGAAAAAATATTTCAAAGGTACTACAGAGAGAGCAGACAAGCTGGTGGTTTTGGAATAGGACTCAACATAGTCGGTTCTATCATCAAAAAAGAAAATATCACTGTAAGTGTAGACTCAGAGCTTAAAAAAGGAACGACATTTAACTACAAGTTCCCAAAAAACCTCGTTTTTATGAATAACTCATCCACATTTCAATAATAAAACTAAATTTTACATAAATTTTATACTTCACTGTTAAACTTGTCTTCGAAATTAAAAAAAGGAGCTTAAATGAAGAGGAGTTTGACTTTGTCGCTGCTTTTGGGAATAACAATTTTTGCTGCTGATTATAGCAGTGTGATTGAGGTTCCTGATGCATCGAAGATAATTCAAAAAGATTTATTACCACCTCTGGGTGTTAATAAAATGCCTAAAGAATGTGTGACGAATGATCTAAAAGCTATTGCTAGAGGTTCATACATGTTTCATAACCTTAACGGGGGAAATGCAAAAGGGAGTGCGCCTGAGGGTTTAAGTAAAAAGCTGCCTAATGGGAAAGATAAACAGTACGGAAACTGTGTTGCATGTCACAATATAGAAGGTGCGATAGGTGGTGGAAATATAGGACCTGACCTAACGAACTATACTGAAATATTCGTAAAAACAGGTGTTAGAGATACCGAGTATGTGTATCAGAAGATTGCAGATCCAAGGATTGACAATCCACATACAAATATGACCGTAAATCTAACAACAAAACTCTTTAATGAAAAAGAGATATGTGAGATAACTTCATATATTTTATCAACAAAATAGAAAAAAAGGATATAGAGATGCAAAGAAGAGATTTTTTAAGAGGATTAAGTGCAGCAGCAGCGAGTGCTATTGTTGTGTCACCTTCAGTGAGTTTTGCAGCAGATGAAAAACCACAAGGTTCAAATGCGCTTTCATATAAAGAGGCTTTAGCGGCTGTAACAGGTGGGAAAACTCCCGAGGTTTCTAAAAAAGTAGCATTAAAAGTACCGGAAATTGCAGAAAACGGTGCGGTTGTTCCCGTAACTGTTGAGGTTGATCATCCGATGAATGAAGATGATTATGTAAAATCAATACATATATTTGCTACAAAAAATGGTAACTCACGCTGTGTTGATGCACACTTGTCTCCAGCAAATGGAAAAGCAATGCTCTCTACACGTGTAAAACTTGGTGAAACACAAGAGGTAGCTGCACTTGTAGAGTTAAGCAACGGAACTTTTCTGATAGCTTCTCAAAGTGTTAAAGTAACTATCGGTGGATGTGGTTGATTATTTTTTAAATCTGTTAGATTGTATGAAAAATAACAAGAGGTTTTTTACCGCATTGTGCGGGTAAGACCAAAGTGCCATAGTGCTTAGCGTGAAAAATAAATAAAAAGGAAATAAAATGTCAAAGAGAAAAACATTAATCAAGGTAAAACCAAATAAGTTCAAAAACGGTGATATCGTAAAAGTTAGTTTTATGGTTATGCACCCGATGGAAACAGGGCTTAGAAAAGACAAGAAAACCGGTAAATATATACCTGCTGAATATATTAAAAATGTAAAATTTGAATATAACGGCAAAGTGTTTACAAATATGAATGTTTGGGAGACACTTTCTGTAAATCCTGTACTTACTACTTACATGAAGGTTGATGGTGAGGGAACTATAAAAGTTACATTTACCGACAATGAAGGCACTGTTGAAGAGAGCAGTCAAAAAATTAAACCAAAAGGATAAGCCATGAGAAAAATATTACAAATATTGCTTTGTGCTGCTCTAGCTGTATCTTTAAGTTTTGCAAGCGAGCAGTTTGCCATGAGCGATGCAGATCGTGCAATGTATGAAGAGCTTTTAGAGAACAATCCTGCGGATATGATGCTTGCTAATGGTTCGGAACTTTTAGATGCTATGGGCTCAGAGGCTGCTTTGGCTAAATATCTAGGGCTATCTGAAGATGCGTTGCCTGTTTATTTAGCAGGTTTCCCGAGATATATTGAGAAATTTAAAATGGTTGTAAGTATTGATCAGATGCTTCAGGCATTTATGCATGATAGCGGCAAAAAGCCGTATACACTTAAGAGTTCTGATATGTTTGACATGTCCTCTTATGTGAAGTCAATTGCGAATGAGCAGCCTATTAGTATTGATATTAATGCAAATGAGCAGATGAAAAAGACTTATGCTCTTGGCAAAGAAGTTTTTAATACAAGAAGGGGCGGGAGAGGACTTTCATGTCACAGCTGTCACAATCCAAGTGTTATAGGTGGCATTCTAAGAACACAGCCGCTACCGGATATCTCTGCAAAAGGTAATGCTTCAGCGGCAACATGGCCAGCGTATAGAATGACAAAGTCAAATCTTGCAACGTTGCAAAAGAGATTTCAGGGCTGTATGCAAAATGCACTTCTTGCGGTTATTCCTCTGGGTTCACCTGAGATGACGGCGCTTGAAGTATATTTTACTCATGAGGCAAAGGGTGCTACTATCGCTCTGCCCGGTTTGAAGAGATAGGGAGAGAAGATGGAGATTTCAAGAAGAGATTTTATGCATATATGTGCGATTTTTGGAATCGGCGCTGCAACTTCTGCAACTGCCGCACCAAGAATGGCGTCACAAATATCGCTTAAAGATATTTACGCTTTTAAAAATACGGGAAACTTTACGCTGCTTCACATGTGCGATTTACATGCACACTTAAAGCCGCTTTACTGGAGAGAGCCTTCCACGCTCATCTCTGCGCCAAATCTTACCGGAACACCCGGTTTTTTATGCGGCGAGTCGTTTGCAAAACACTACGGCTTAGAGCCAAGCTCACTAGATGCTTACTTTGATACCCATGTTGATTTTGAAACACTAGCTAAAAAGTTTGGGAAAATGGGTGGTGTGGCACATATCAAAACATTAGTAGACCATATAAGAAAAACAAGAGGAGCCGATAATGTTCTCTTTTTGGATTCAGGTGATACATGGCAAGGTACCGGTGT
Source organism: Sulfurimonas crateris (assembly GCF_005217605.1). Taxonomy (NCBI): domain Bacteria; kingdom Pseudomonadati; phylum Campylobacterota; class Epsilonproteobacteria; order Campylobacterales; family Sulfurimonadaceae; genus Sulfurimonas; species Sulfurimonas crateris. The sequence goes on from NZ_SZPX01000001.1 coordinate 278,084, forward strand.
GGCACTAAAGACTAGGGGCGAAGCTATTGTCAAGGCACAAAACAATATAGGCGTAGATGTTATGGTCGGACACTGGGAGTTTACATACGGTAAAGAGCGCGTTAGAGAGCTTATTGAGATGCTTGATGGAAAGTTTATCTCTCAAAATGTTGTAGGAAACGACTCTTTCGCTGATGATTTTGAAGAGTTGATTTTTGAACCCTATACTATAGAAGAGAGAGGCGGCGCAAAGATAGGCATCATCGGGCAGTCGTTTCCTTTTACGTCGACTGCGAACCCTAAAGAGTTTACACAAGGGTGGAGTTTCGGTCTTCGCTTAGAGACACTTCAAGAGTATGTTAATGAGTTAAGAGATGAGCATAATGTTGATTGTGTCGTTGTACTCTCGCATGACGGCTTTAGCGTAGATCAGGAAGTGGCACGTAAAGTACATGGCATAGACTTTATTTTAAGCGGGCACACGCATGATCCATCTCCAAAGCCTATCGTCATTAACGGAACGGTTATAGCCATTGCGGGAAGTCATGGAAAATACATAGGACGTTTAGATATCGATGCGAAAGATGGCAAGGTAAATAACTATGAGTACAAGCTTATTCCTATTGCATCTAACATAATTCCGGCAGATACTGAATGTGAGAAGCTTGTTGATGAGCTTTATGCGCCATATGCTTCTGAGATGAATGAAGTGCTTGGGAGAACAAAAAATATTCTTTACAAAAGAGATACATTCTTCTCAACATTTGATCAGCTTATCAATGATGCTATCATAGATGAGATGAAGTGTGATATCTCCTTTACCCCTGGTTATAGATGGGGAACAACCGTTTTGGCGGGAGAAGAGATTTTAATGGATAATGTTTATGAAATGTGCGGTATAACCTATCCGAACGTCTACACTTTTGAGTTAAAAGGCGAGAGGATAGCAAAACTCTTAGAGGACATTGCCGATAACGTATTTAATGAAAATCCGCTCTATCAGCAAGGCGGAGATATGAGTCGGCTTGGTGGAGCGACGTATGATATTGCAGTGGGCAATTCTACGGGCAAGCGTATATCAAATCTTAAAATTGGCGGCAAGCCGATAGATTTGAAGAAAACTTACATTGTCTCTTCATGGGGTGGGAACTTGCAAAATGCAGGAGAAAATCTTCAAAAAGATAAGATCAGAGCGGTATATGATGTTACAAGAGATTATATCAAGCGTAAAAAAGTAGTAGATGTAAGTAATGAGGGTAACGTAAGAGTTGTTGATTATGCATGCGGATGTCCTCCAAAGGGTCAGACAAGCTGCAATTAGCCTGCAACTAAAACTTAAAATCATAAGGGATTTAACATGAAGATGATAAAGATAAGTGTAGCAGCTGCTGCAGTAGTTTCACTTTTGGTAAGTAGTGCTTTTGCAGATGATACAGAGCCAAAAAGAGTTTTAAAAAATAACATGATGGAAGTGTATAAAACGCTTCCAAGCAGTGTTGATAATCTTAGTGATGCTTTTACAGAAGGTACCTTTTATGGACGCCTGCGTATGAACGCGTTTAACTGGGATTGGAAAAATGACCAAGTAAATGATGACAATAAAGCATTCGGTATCGGCGGGAGTATGATTTACAAAACGGCTCCGCTTCATGGCGTAAGCGCAACAGCAGGTCTTTACTACGCAAATAACCCATTCTCTTCTCTTCGTGAAGATGATGCAGATGTGGGTGACGTAAAAGCGGGTAAAGATACATTTAGCCGTTACAATGTAAAAACAAGCGGTGACTGGTCGATGGCAGTTTTGGCACAGGCATATCTTCAATATGATCTTTCTAAAACATCATTTAAAGTAGGTCGTCAGATATTTGAGTCATTTTTAACTAAATCAAATGATACAAAAATGATTCCAAATACTTTTGAAGGTTACACCGTTACAATAAACGAGATTCCAAAAACAAGAATCCGCGGAGCCTATTTTAACTCTCAAAAACTAAGAGACCATACTACTTTCCATGATGTTTTAACTTTTAAAGACTCTTCAGGTGAGAGCTGGAACAACAATGACGATGCTGCGGTTCATAAAGGACTCAATTATACAAACCTCAGTGCACATGGTAAGGAGGAGAACGAACTTGTAGTTGTAGATTTGAAAAACAAGTCAATCGACAATCTTGTAGTAGATGTAACATACGGCTCAGTTCCGGGTCTTCTCTCTTCACTCACGGGAGAATTTAACTACAAAATCAAATTGGGTGACAAACTCTCTTTAACTCCGGGTGTTCGCCATATGCAACAGTTTGATAATGGTGCAGGTGAAATCGGTGGAGCAAGTTTAGACGGTAGCCTCGCAGGTTTGACAGGAGCTAAAAGTGGATATAAAGATGCATCTACTCTTGACACATCGCTTACCATGGCACGTTTAGTTTTGACAGATGGGATCTTTAAAGCGCAAGTCGGTTATTCGGCTGTTGCTGATGAGGCGGATATAGTCGCACCATGGAGAGGTTTTCCTACAGGCGGATATACTCGTGCTATGGCGCAGTACAACTGGAGAGCAGATACAAAAACGACTTCTGCAGAGGTTTACTACGATTTTGGCAAGGCAAAAATTTTAGACGGATTTAGCGCACTTGCACGTTACGCGATTCAAGATTTTGATGAAGATAAGCAAGCAGGCGGCGTTCAAGCAGATAGCAATATCCTGCATATAGACTTTCGTCAACAGTTTACACCGACGTTTGACGCAAAGATTCGTATGGCATTTGTTGATGCAGATGAGAGAGTAGCTGATGGTATTGACAAAGACTCTTATAACGAATACCGTTTTGAGTTAAATTACCTCTTCTAAAATAAAAAAAAGAGTTGTTTTGAGCCGCTTATTTTTCTCTCCTATTTTTATAAGCGCCAAAACAACCATGATTGAGTAGGCGGATATTTTATGAATAAAATTATCTTCTCTTTGCTGCTCTGCTTTGTCTCTCTTTTTGGAGTGGACTGGCAGGGTTACGAAGAGGCAAAAAAAACACAGCAAAAAAGTTCAAAAATCATCATGATATACATTGAGAGAACAGATTGCCGATACTGTGTTAATATGCATAGAGATGTTTTTGATGACAAAGAGATGTCACAATGGATTGAGGAGCGTTTTATCCCTGTAAAATTAAATTTGGACATGGATGATATACCCTTAGGTATAAGCGTTTCAATGACTCCCTCTTTCTATTTTGTTGACAAAAATCAAAAGATTATCAAAATGATACCAGGATCTTGGAATATCGATGATTTTAAATCATTGATAAAAAATATTAAGGAGTCAAGATGACTCCTTCTTGCCGGAAGGCAAGTCTTTAGTGACTGAATATAATCTGGACTTTGTTCAGATTATATGAGATTTATTTGTAGGAGCCCTAATGGCAAAATTTATTGTAATGTTTTTGCTTATAGCTAATGTTTTGTATGCAGAGACTGTTTTTGCTGAGCCCAAACCAAATATTTTAGAGCCTAGAAAGATAGTTTTTTCTATTAAAAGTGCGGATGATGAAGAGATAAACCATGTGCTGAGTGCTGCGAATAATGTGCTTAAATTTTATGGTCCTGAAAACGTAAAAATGCGTATTGTCGCTTATTACCACGGTATTAAATCTCTTCTTAAGAGTGAGGTAAAGACTTCAAAGCGTATCAGTGCGCTTATGCAGCTTGATGTGGAGTTTGTCGCATGCGGCAATACAATGCGGACAAAAAATATAAAAGAAGAAGCACTGGTTGATGATGTAGAGATTGTAACGGCTGGAATCGTTGAGATGACAGAGCGTATAAAAGAGGGCTGGATATACATAGCTCCCTAAGTAAAGAAAATAAAGGATAATAGATGAAGAAAATATATGTTTTTATAATGAGTGTTTTAATGGTAACGGCACTCAGTGCAAATGGTGATTTGCACCTTTTTGAAGTTGAAAATAAAGATGGTGCAATAACACCGCAAAAAATTGAGCAAGGCTTTGTTGAAAACGGGTTTGGCATAGCAGTAAACAGTGATATGATAAAACCGTTTACGATTCAGTTCAAAGAGACGAAATTCAAGATATTTACGCTTATGACTATCTACCATGAGAAGATATCTTTTGATCTTGTAAAAAAGTATCCTGCTGCAGGAATCTTTACTCCACTAGGCGTCGGAATATATCAAGACAAAGAAGAGGATACTTTACATGTAAGTGTCCTAACATCGGATTCGCTGAAAAAAATAATGGGATTTGATGATGAGCTCATAAAAAAACTTGAGGGTGAAGTTCTCTCAACGCTTAAAAAGATTTTGCCAAATGCAAAACATAAACTTAGTCCAAATGCGCTGCAAGAGGATAGAGAGCTTATAACAAAGTATGAGCTGGAGACTGATGAGGATGTGGTGACTGCTAAAGAGAATCTTTTCTTAACTCTTGATAATGGGCTGAGTCTTTATGGTTTTGTTGTAGCAGGCAAGTTGGATCTAAATGAACATATGGATAATTCACCGTATGATTTTTATGAAGGCTACTCCATCTGCAAACTGCCGGTTATTTATACTGTTGCATTAACAAACCCAGAAGCTGCAGCTTTTGCACCATGTACATTGGCAATATATAAGAAAAAAGATGAAGATAAAATTGTTTTAGAGTTCCCTTCTGTGTATAACTGGATAAGCAGTGCGCTCATCAGCAATAACGAGGGCGTAGATGTGCTTCTTAAGGCGCAAGAGCAGTTTGAAGCCATACTTGAAGAGACGGTGGAGTAGCTTTTTTTTAAGAAAAAAAATAATATCATAGCACGAAATAAGAAGAAGGGGTGGGAAATGACAGTTGGAAAAAAAATAACGATTCTTATCGTCGCGCTATCTTTGATTCTTCTTTTGGGCGGTTTTTTTGTTTTAAACTACTTTAAATCGCAGATTGTGGATGAAACTTATGTAACAATACAAAAGAGCCTTGCTTCAAAGATAGAAGATAGAATGGGGGCAAAGTTTGATGTTGGCGTTACAAATGCACTTGCTATCGCAAATGACTTAAATGTGGCAGATGCACTTATAAAAAACGACAGGCAAAGTGCGATTGTCTCGGTAAATGCCATTGCTCAGAAATATAAAAATGAGACTAATTTTAAAAATATCAAAATTCACATTCATGATAGAGATATAAAATCATTTCTTCGTGCCTGGAAACCAGAGAAATATGGAGATGATCTTAAGAGTTTTCGTCATACTATCAGTAAAGTAAAAGCGGATAAAAAGGCGCTCTATGCGATAGAAGTAGGGCAAGCTGGGCTTACCATCAGAGGCGTTGCGCCTGTACTAAAAGATGGCGAATACGTGGGTTCACTGGAGTTTATGCAGGGATTTGAATCAGTTGTAAAACAGTTTCACAAAGAGAGTCAAAATCTTTTGGTGTTGATGGATAAAAAACTGGTGCATCTTGCAAAATTGGCAAATACGAGTAAGAGTGTTGCTGATTATATTTTAAGCCAAAAAACCGTAGATGAACAATTCTTTGAAGGCGCAAAAAAGATAGATATGCAAGCGTTTTTAAGAAAAGGGTATGCGTTAGATGAGAACTATTTTTATACATTTAACAAAATAGAGGATTTCCAAGGCAATTCGATAGGACTCTACCTTTTGGGTGCCAACAGAAGCAATGTGGATGCAACCATTAATCAAGCAAGCAGTATGATCAATACCGCGCTGGCTCTTATAGTCCTTTTGATAGTCGTTCTTAATGTCGCTATTTTAACGGCAATTAAAAAAGTGATCCTCTCTCCTCTTGAGCAGTTTGAAAAGGGACTTTTAGAATTTTTCAAATATCTCAACAAAGAGAGTTCTCATGCGAAACCTATTGATATCACAGGTGACGATGAGATTGCAAAAATGGCAAAAGTTGTCGATGAAAATATTCTTAAAACCCAGCAGAATATTGAGAGTGATAAGATAATGATCAATGGAGTTAAGCGAGTTGTCGTCGCCATAGACAAAGGGGAGCTGAACCAAAATGTTGCGTGCAATACAAATAATGAAGCGCTTGAAGAGCTAAAGGCAAACATAAACAGAATGCTTCTCTCACTTCAGCAAAATATTTGTAGAGATTTAAATGAGCTTGTTGCTACTATGAGCATGTATGAGAAATCCGATTTTACCGCAAGATTACTAGGTGATAGTGGAAAAGTGGCACAAGCGCTCAATAGCGTTGGCGATACCATTACGCATATGCTGCGTGAATCAAGCGCAAATGCAAACGAACTCTCTGAGAAGTCATTGGTGCTTAAAGATAAAATGCAGTTTTTAAACAGTGAATCTGAAAAACAGGCAAAAAGACTTCAAGAGTTAACAAATGTGATGGAGACAACAAACGGTGCCATTATTGTGGTCTCAGAGAAGACAAAGCAGGTTGCAGCGCAATCTTCTGATATTAAGCACGTTGTAAGCGTCATATCCGATATCGCAGATCAGACTAATCTCCTTGCTCTTAATGCTGCCATAGAAGCGGCGCGCGCAGGTGAGCATGGAAGAGGTTTTGCCGTTGTTGCCGACGAGGTGAGAAAACTTGCTGAAAACACTCAAAAAAGTCTTCATGAGATCAATGTCAGCATAGAGACGCTCTCTCAATCAGTTCTTGAGATTGGTGAAGATATGCAAGCAAGAGTGAGTGATATTAATGATGCAACTGATGCAATTGTCGAGATAGATAAGACCACCTCAAGCAATGCGCGTTATGTAAATGAGATAGAGGCGATTGCTATAGAACTTGATGAGATGTCGCAAAAAACACTCAAAGAGGTCAACTCTAAAAAGTTTTAAGTCTTTAGTCAAAAAGCGTTTTTTCAAGCGCTTTTAGTCTGTAGCTTCTTCTGTGAATCTCGCAGTAGCCATATTTTTTTATCAGCTCTACGTGCCTTGCGGTTCCATACCCTTTATGTTTTTCAAACTCATATTGCGGGTATTTTTTTGCATCTTGAATTATATTTCTGTCATGCGTCACTTTTGCCAGAATTGAAGCGGCACTAACTTCGGGCACTTTTCCATCCGCTTTTACCATGGTTTGAAGTCCGCCTACACCAAAAGTGGAGTTTCCGTCAAAAAGATACTCGCTGCATTTAATACTATTCATAATTTCTAAAAGAGCTCTTTTCATGCATACTGAGATGCCGTGATCGTCAATCTCTTTGGCAGAAAATAGAACTATATGATAGAGTGAGTTTTGGGTTATGGTCTCATAAAGAGACTCTCTCTTTTTCTCACTCAGTTTTTTTGAGTCGTGCAGCCCCTCTATCGGTGATTTTAGGACACACCCCGCAACAACCAGATCTCCCGCGATAGGACCGCGACCCGCCTCATCTATTCCGCACAACATATAACCTTCCTTATTCATACTTTTTTCAAACCACTGCAACCTAATCACCCAATGCCCATATATCAAACGGAACCATCTCTATCCGAGAGAATGGGTGATTGACACTTCCCTCTTTGCTCATTGTAACGGCGGTTATCTTTTTAACTTGATATCTTATAATAAATGACTCAATAGCCTCTATTTTTTTAAAAAGAGCTCTCTCATCCGTAAACGGTGTCGCCAAGATGACCTCACCTTCGCTTGGAATATAAAAATCTATACCGTCATCGTAGAAGCACTCTCTTTGTGATTTTAGTAACTCTAAATATATCATATTTTCAAAAAGTCTGCCGAAATGTTTGTCTATTGTGAGCGCAGACTTTAAAGAGATGTCACAGAGGTATATTTTTCTGATCGCTTTTGGATGATCCACTTTTTGCATCTGGTGAATGTAGCCTTTTTGACTTAGCTTATCAAACGAGTCGTATAGTTTGTCTTTTGAGATCTTTTGTGTCTGCTTAAGCCTCTCATATACCGAGTAGGGAGAGATCTTCTGTGTCATCATCTTTGCACAGAAGATGAGAATCTCTAGCTCTTTTTCATCTAGGCTGCTCTTTAGCGCCTTTTGTAAGTAGTAGATTTTCTCGTCAGAGTTTACTTTATGCATAAAAGGAAAACCGCCAAGCTGGAAAAAATGGTTCAGCGCGGTTGAGTCGTACTTATGTTCATACGCCAAAAACTCCTCATAATCAAGCGGATAGACTCTTATGCTCTTTAGGTACTCTATATCATGGTGCACTTCACTGCAGATTATGAGTTGAGGAACATTTACTATCTTTATATCTTGCGAATAGTTGTCAAGAACAAGTGTGTTTATTGCATTATCGGTGCAAAAACTTTGAAGGCTCTTGTTCAACTCCTCTTTATCTATACGCAGATCTCTGCAGTCTATATATAGATAGCTGTTTTTTTTAAGACCCAAAAGGTAGTTTTTTATAAGCTTTGTCTTTCCGCTCTGCGTTATTCCGCTTATCTGATAACTGGAATTGTCCAAAAATAGCTTTCGAAAGTGAAATTTATCAACAATAAGGTCGGTTTTATACAGCTCTTCTAGTAAAATTTCCATGTTGCAATTTTACCACTTCCTTATTAAAAGGAAATAAATTTATACAAATTTCAATTTTTGCCCCCTATTTCCTTGAATTATAGAGATAGTTTGGATACAATTCCGCTCCCTTAAATAGTTAGGCAAGACCTGACGAGTTCTTTAGAAGGAAAAACATGGAAAAAATTCGTTTAAAATTGAAAGCTTATGATCATCGTGTACTTGATAGATCTGTAGCGTCAATCGTAGAGGCTGTTAAGCGTACAGGCGCGGTAATTCGTGGTCCGATACCTTTACCAACAAAGATTCGTAAATACACTGTATTGAAATCTCCACACGTCAATAAAAGCTCACGTGAGCAGTTCGAAATTCGTACTCACGCTAGAGTTATTGATATTGTATCCGCAACGCCGGAAACTGTAGATTCATTAATGAAACTAGATCTTGCACCGGAAGTGGACGTTGAAGTTCGCTCTATGGATAAGTAGGAGGTCATCATGGAATATATTGTTGAAAAAATCGGTATGAGCCGTACTATCTCAGTTCCTAGTAAGCCTGTTACTCTTTTAAGAGTTTTAGACGCTAAGGTCTGTGAAGTTAACGAAAATGGCGCAATTGTAGCTTACAATAGCGGTAAAAAAATGAATAAGTCAATTGAAGGTCAGCAAAAGAAATACAGCCTTTCATCTGAGTTTAACCGTTTTGTTACTATAGAAGTAGCAAACACTGAAGCAGGAGATTTAGATTTAACTCCTTTAGCAGAAGCTAAAGTTGTAAAGTCTTCTTTTACTACAAAAGGTCGCGGTTTTTCAGGTGCAATGAAGCGTTGGAATTTTGGCGGCGGTCCTGCATCTCACGGTCATAGATTTGGTCGTAGAACAGGTTCGATCGGTAATGCAGAGTGGCCAGGTCGTGTAATGAAAGGGCGTAAAATGCCTGGACAATACGGAAATACACAAAATAGTGTTAAGAATGAGATTATCTCTTTTGATGCTGAAAACAAGATCCTAGCGGTTGTTGGTTCAGTTTCTGGAGCTAACGGTTCTTTAGGTCGTGTAAAGGTAGCTAAATAATGAGCGCAATAGTTCTAAATGAAAAAATGGAAAAAGCTTCAGAGTTAGCTTTACCGGAGAGTTTTTCCGGTATCAATCCTCATAACTTATACCTGTACGTAAAGTCTGCGCAAGCTGCTCAAAGAGCAAACAGCGCGTCAGCTTTAACACGTTCACAAGTTAGAGGCGGCGGTAAAAAGCCATGGGCTCAAAAAGGCGGCGGGCGTGCTCGCGCAGGTTCACGTCGTTCACCGATATTTGTTGGCGGTGGTAAAGCATTCGGTCCTAGTAACAATCGTAACTATGATCTTAAAGTTAATAAGAAGCAGAAAAAACTTGCTCTTAACTTTGCTTTAGCAGAACATGCACAAAACGGTAGTCTATTCATCGTAGATAGCATTGAGATAGCATCAGGTAAAACAAAAGATGCTGCAGCAATGTTTAAAGCGTTAAACCAAAGAGATACTCTTTTTGTAAAGACGATCTTAGATGAAAAAACTTATTTGGCATTTGAAAACATTGCAAGCACGTACGTGATTGAAGAAAATGAATTAAATGCTTATTTAGCTGCAAATTATCGTTCATTAGTGATCGAGAAAGCGGTATGGGAAAATCTTGTAGGTGAGGCTAAATAATGGCAGATATTACAGATATTAAATCTATACTATACACAGAGAAGACTTTAGGTATGCAAGAAGATGGAATGATCGTTGTTCAAACATCTCCGCGTATGACTAAGACAGGTCTTAAAGAGGTTTTTCGTGAGTACTTTGGGATCGTTCCTGCAAGAGTTAACTCACTTAATCAAAGCGGAAAAACAAAAAGATTCCGTGGCATGTCAGGTAAGCAAAATGACTTTAAAAAGTTTTATGTGAAGTTACCTGAGGGTGCACAAATAGAAAGTTTGGCGGTGTAACATGGCAATTAAAACTTATAGACCGATAACTCCGTCTCGTCGTTTTTATACAAATGTTGACAGTGGCGATATAACTTCAAAGGCTAGTGTTCGTTCACTGCTTGTAAAACTTCCTGCTCACGCTGGTCGTAACAACAATGGACGTATTACATCTCGCCATAAGCAAGCGGGTGCTAAAAAACTTTACCGTATTATTGATTTCAAAAGAAATAAATTCGGTATCCCTGGTACTATTAGCACAGTTGAGTACGATCCGTACCGTAACTGCCGTATAGCATTAGTTACTTATGCAGACGGTGAAAAGAGATACATCCTTTTACCAAAAGGTTTAAATGTAGGCGATACTGTAACTGCAGCAGAGTCTGGATTAGACGTAAAACCTGGTAATGCGATGAAGCTTATGAATATACCTGTAGGTACATTGGTTCATAACGTTGAGTTAAAAGTAGGCAAAGGCGGACAGATGGTTCGTTCAGCTGGAACTTCTGCTCAAATTATGGGTCGTGACGGCAAGTATGTTTCACTTCGTATGCCTTCTTCTGAGATGCGTTTAGTTCTTGGTGAGTGTATGGCTACTGTTGGTGTTGTTGGAAATGAAGAGTATATCAACATTGTAATAGCAAAAGCAGGTCGTTCTCGCCATATGGGTATTCGTCCTCAAACTCGTGGTTCTGCGATGAACCCAATCGATCACCCGCACGGTGGTGGTGAAGGTAAAACGAATTCAGGTCGTCATCCAGTTACTCCATGGGGTAAACCAACGAAGGGTTCAAAAACTCGTCGTAAAAAAGCAAGTGATAAACTTATTATTACTCGCCGTAAATCTAATCCGAAGAGGTAGTTAAATGGCAAGAAGTGTAAAAAAAGGTCCATTTGTTGATGATCATTTAATGAAAAAAGTAGCTGCAGCCAAAGCTGAAGGCAATAAAAAGCCTATCAAGACTTGGTCTCGCAGAAGTATGGTTCTTCCTGATATGGTTGGACTTACTCTTAACGTTCATGATGGTCGCAAATTTGTTCCGGTATTTGTTTCAGAAAACCATATTGGTTATAAATTAGGTGAATTCGCACCGACTCGTACATTCAAGGGCCACAAGGGCTCTGTACAGAAGAAAGGTTAATCATGGCTAGAGCATTATTAAAATTCATCCGTGTTTCACCGATCAAATCTCGCCTTATCGCAAGAGAGATTCAAGGTATGAACGCTGAAGAGGCACTAGCAGCTTTAGAGTTCACACCAAACAAAGCAGCAAAAATTATCTACAAAGTACTTGCGTCAGCAGTTGCAAACAGTGGTAATGAAGCTAGCGATTGTGTAGTTACGTCGTGCCGTATAGATAACGGACCTGTACTTAAAAGATTCCGCCCACGTGCTCGTGGTATGGCATCTGGTATTAGAAAACCGACAGCACATATCTTAGTAGAAGTAGAGGGTAAATAATATGGGTCAAAAAGTTAATCCTATTGGTTTACGTCTTGGTATCAACCGTAACTGGGAGAGCCGCTGGTTCCCTAATTTTAAGACTGCAGCAGCATCTTTGGGTGAAGATCACAAGATTCGTACATATTTGAAAAAAGAGCTTTACTATGCTGGTGTTTCTAACATTATCATAGAGAGAACGGTTAAGAGACTTCGTGTTACTATCGTTGCTGCTCGTCCCGGTATCATTATCGGTAAAAAAGGTTCAGATATCGAGAAGCTTAAAGAGACTCTTCAAAATCTTGTTGGTAAGCCAATTTCTGTAAACATCAAAGAGGAGAAGAAAGCACAAATCTCTTCTCAGCTTGTTGCAGAAAACGTTGCTACTCAACTTGAGCGCCGTGTTGCATTTAGACGTGCTATGAAAAAAGTTATGCAAAATGCACAAAGAGGCGGAGCTAAAGGTATTAAGATATCTGTAAGCGGTCGTCTTGGCGGAGCTGAGATGGCTCGTACTGAGTGGTATTTAGAGGGACGTGTTCCACTTCATACTCTCCGTGCAAAGATAGATTACGGTTTTGCTGAAGCTCACACTACATACGGTTGTATCGGTGTTAAAGTTTGGATATTCAAAGGTGAGGTTCTCACAAAAGGTATCCCGGCAGAAGTAAAAGAAGAGCAGCAAAAAGAGGGCGCGCGTCGTCCTAAGCGTGCTCCAAGACGCGAAAATAGCGGAAAGGCGGAATAATCATGTTGATGCCTAAGAGAACTAAATATCGTAAGGTAATGAAGGGTCGTAACCGTGGTTACGCTCGTTCGGGTTATACGTTAGCATTTGGTGATATAGCTATCAAAGCTGTAGAAGCAGGTCGTATTAACTCTCGTCAGATTGAGTCAGCTCGTATTTCAGCTACTCGTCATATTAAAAGAAATGGTAAGATTTGGATCCGTGTGTTTCCAGCTAAGCCACTGACTGCTAAACCTCTTGAAACTCGTATGGGTAAAGGTAAAGGTTCAGTTGATCAATGGGTTATGAATATTAAGCCAGGTCGTATAATTTTTGAAATGGCTGGTGTTCCTGAAGAGCTTGCTCGTGAAGCATTGACTCTAGCACAGCACAAATTGCCTTTCAAAACAAAAATAATTACTGCGGAGATGAGCAATGAAATATTCTGATTTAGCAGATAAGAGCGCAGCAGAACTTCAAGCAATGCTTAAAGAGAGAAAGACTGAGCTTTTTACTTTAAAAATAAAAAAACAGATGATGCAACTACAAAACACTAGCGAACTTCGTATCGCTAAAAAAGATGTTGCTAGAATCAACACTGCACTTCGTGCAGCGAAATAGGGGCTGGCAATGACACATAAACGTGAAATTCAAGGTAATGTAGTTAAAATTGCAGGCGAAAAAACAGCAACAATCGTTGTTGAGCGTCGTGTAATGCACCCTCGTTACCACAAAGTTGTGAAGCGTTTCAAAAAGTACTTGGTACATGATGAGCGCAATGAGTTAAAAGTAGGCGATGAGATTATTGCAATCGAGTGTCGTCCACTTTCTAAGACTAAATCTTTTAGACTTAAAACAGTAGTATCAGGAGCTGAGTAATGATTCAAGCTTTTACACGTTTAAATGTAGCTGATAATACAGGTGCAAAAGAGGTTATGTGTATTAAGGTACTTGGTGGTTCTAAGCGTCGTTATGCAAGAGTTGGCGATGTTATCGTCGCTTCTGTAAAAAAAGCGACTCCTACTGCTAAAGTTAAAAAAGGTAAAGTTGTAAAGGCTGTTGTTGTTAGAACAAGCAAAGAGATCCACCGTGAAAACGGTTCTCTTATCCGTTTTGACGATAATGCAGCTGTTATACTTGATGACAAGAGAGAGCCAATCGGCACTCGTATTTTCGGCCCAATAGCTCGTGAAGTACGTTACGGCGGTTTTATGAAGATCGTATCTCTTGCACCGGAGGTTGTTTAATGGCAAAGTTTAAATTCAAAAAAGGCGATACTGTAGAGATCATCGCCGGTGACGATCGCGGAACAAAAGCTACTGTACTTGAAGTATTACCAAAGAGAAACAAGGTAATAGTTGAGGGTTGTAAGATAGCTAAAAAAGCAATCAAACCAACAGAAGATAACACTAAAGGCGGACATATCAATAAAGAGATGCCTATAGATGTTTCAAATGTTCGTAAAGTGGAGGCATAATCAATGGCTCGTATGAAAGAAAAATATTTAGGTTTAAAATCTGAACTTCAAGCTGACCTTGGAATAAAAAATCCGATGCAGACTCCTGCATTAGAGAAGATAGTTATTTCAGTAGGTGCCGGTTTTGCAATGAAGGATAATAAGCTTATCCAAAATATTGAAGACACAATTACTACTATTGCAGGACAAAAAGCAAGTACTGTAATAGCAAAGAAATCAGTTGCTGGTTTTAAAGTACGTGAAGGTATGCCTGTAGGTGTTCGTGTAACACTACGCGGTGAGAAAATGTTCAACTTCTTTGATCGTTTAGTTTCTCTTGCTCTTCCACGTGTGAAAGACTTCCGTGGTGTTCCAAGAAACGGTTTTGACGGTCGCGGAAACTACAACTTTGGACTTCAGGAGCAATTGATTTTCCCGGAGATCAATTACGATTCAATTATGCAAATACATGGTATGAATATCACAGTTGTTACAACTGCTGATTCTGACAAGGCAGGGTTTGCTCTTTTAGAGAAAATGGGTATGCCTTTTACTAAAGGGAGCAACTAATGGCTAAAAAGTCAATGATAAATAAAGCGAACAAAACTCCAAAGTTTAAAGTTCGCGGTTATACAAGATGTCAGATCTGTGGTCGTCCACACTCTGTTATTCGTGACTTCGGTATCTGTCGTATATGTTTTAGAAAAATGGCAAATGAGGGATTAATCCCAGGCGTTAGAAAGTCTTCTTGGTAGGTCAAAATGCACTAGTGCATGAGCTTCCCGCTGAGGGAAACTTAGCGTTAGCGTAGCAAAAAAGAATTACTTCTTTTTGCGTACCTATAATAGAAGAAACTTCTGATGATTAGCAAAGGAAAAATAGATGATAAATGATTTAGTATCGGATGCGTTGACTCGTATTCGTAATGCTGGTATGAGAAGATTAGATGTTACTAAGCTTGTTCACTCTAAGAGTGTTGAAGCAATGGCAAACATTTTGGTTGAAAAAGGTTATATTGAGAGTTCAAACGTTGTTGAAGACGGCGTTAAAAAAACTATCAATGTTGTATTAAAGTATGGTGAAGACGGTAAATCTGTTATCAATGAAATGAAAAGAGTATCTAAGCCTGGACGTCGTGTCTATAAAGGTAAAGATGAGATAAAGCGTTTCAAAAATGGTTACGGAACTATTATTGTTAGTACATCACGCGGTATTTTACCAAACGATAAAGCTTACGAGCTTGGTATCGGCGGTGAAGTTATGTGTACGGTTTGGTAGGGAGATAGCATGTCAAGAATTGGTAAATTACCTGTAGAGTTTGCATCTGATATCAAAGTTAGTGCAAACGGAAATGTTATAACTTTTGCTAAAGGCAAAAATAGTGTTGATTTAGATACAAAAGGAAATGTTGCTTTCACTTTAGACGGTAATGTTTTAACTTTTGCTACTTTATCAGATTCTCGTGTTCACAGAGCATTCTGGGGAACATATCGTGCATTGGCTCAAAATATTGTTACTGGTCTAACAACCGGTTACACTAAGCAGCTAGAGATCAACGGTGTTGGTTACCGTGCAGCCGTTAACGGTAAAGTACTTAACCTACAGCTTGGTTTTTCTCACGATATTAACTATGAATTGCCAGAAGCAATCGAAGCTAGTGTTGAGAAAAATGTTATTACACTAAAGAGCCATGACAAGCAAGCGCTTGGTCAAGTTGCTGCTGAAGTTAGAGGATTCCGTCCGCCAGAGCCTTACAAAGGTAAAGGTGTTAAATACGTTGAAGAGCATATCGTGCGTAAAGCCGGTAAAACTTCTAAGAAATAAGGGAGGAGTATAGATGAAAGCAAAAGTACTAAAAAGCAAAATTGCTAATCGCTTAAAAAGAAAGCGTCGTATTCGTGCAAAAATATCTGGATGTGCTTCACTTCCTCGTGTTTCTGTGTTTCGTTCAAATCGTTATTTGAGTGTTCAAGCTATTGATGATGCAACCGCTACAACATTGTGCGCGCTAAATTCAAAAGCAATAGCTCAAAAAGCAAACAAAGAGGGTGCTGCTGCACTTGGCGCGGCATTTGCTGCTACACTAAAAACAGCTAACATCTCTGAGATTGTATTTGATCGTAATGGTTACCAATACCACGGTGTTATAGCTGCATTTGGTGACGCACTTCGTGCAAACGAAATTAAGTTCTAGGGGTTAAGATGGAAATCAATAGAGAAGATTTTGAAGAATCAATTGTTAATATAGGCCGTGTTACAAAAGTTGTAAAAGGTGGACGTCGTTTTCGTTTTACAGCACTTGTAGTTGTTGGTGATAAAAAAGGTACTATCGGTTTTGGTGCCGGAAAAGCGAAAGAAGTTCCGGACGCTATTAAAAAAGCGGTAGATAATGCGTTTAAAAACCTAAGTAAAGTTAGTATCAAAGGTACTACAATTGCACATGACATTGAACATAAGTACAATGCAAGTCGTGTTCTTTTAAAGCCGGCATCAGAAGGTACAGGTGTAATCGCGGGTGGTGCTACTCGTCCTGTTCTTGAGCTTGCAGGTATTCAAGACATACTTACAAAGTCAATAGGTTCAAACAATCCAGGTACACTAGTGCGCGCTACAGTCGAAGCACTAGGTCGCTTAAAAGGATAGATGATGGGTATTGAAAATTTAACACCGGCAGAGGGTTCTGTAAAGAATCGTAAAAGAGTCGGTCGTGGACAAGCTTCGGGAACAGGTAAAACTGCTGCTCGCGGCTCTAAAGGTCAAAAATCTCGTACTGGTTACAAGAGAAAAAGAAACTTTGAGGGTGGACAACAGCCACTTGCAAGAAGACTTCCTAAGATCGGATTTACTTCTCGTGTAATTAAGCCGTACGTAATCAACGTTGAGAAAATAAAAGCAGTTGCTGAGCTTTCTGAAATTACTATGGAGAGTATCCGTGGTGTTCATAAAATAGCTGCTTGTGTTACTAAAGTTAAGTTGGTTGGTGCTGCTGCTAAAGATCTAGCATCAAAAATTAAAGACGACAACGTTACTACTACAGGTAAATAGTCGTGAATAAAAATCTAGTAAATAAGATACTTATTACTATCGGGTTTTTATTTATTTATCGCCTACTGGCATACGTGCCGGTTCCAGGCGTAGACGCTTCTGTTATCGCTTCATTCTTCGACTCACATCAATCAGATGCCCTAGGCTTATTCAATATGTTTAGCGGTAACGCTGTTGAGAGAATGTCAATCATAGCTCTTGGAATCATGCCATATATTACCGCTTCCATTATTATGGAACTTTTAGCGGCTACATTTGCACCTCTTGGTCAGATGAAAAAAGAGCGTGACGGAATGGTTAAGTATATGCAGATTATCCGCTATGCGACAATCGTAATTACAATCATTCAAGCAATAGGTATTAGTGTCGGACTTCAGAGTCTTACAGGACCTAACGGTAACAGCGCAATATTAATCGATCACAACACATTTATACTTGTATCTGCCGTATCAATGGTGGCAGGAACTATGCTTCTTATGTGGATTGGTGAACAGATTACACAAAGCGGTATCGGTAACGGTATATCATTGATCATTTTCGCGGGAATCGTCTCAGCAATTCCAAGCGCAATCGGTCAGACGATCACTATGGTAAATACTGGAGCTATGAGTTTCTTAACGGTAATTGCAATCCTTGCTCTAATACTGGCGACAGTAGGCATAATTATCTATGTCGAACTAGGTGAACGTCGTGTACCTGTTACATACGCAAAAAAAGTTATGATGCAAAATCAAAATAAGAGAGTTATGAACTATATTCCTATCAAAGTGAACTTATCGGGTGTAATTCCGGTTATCTTTGCTAGTGCAATACTAATGTTCCCAATGACTGTTTTATCAAGCAGCAGCAATCCTACTGTACTTGCATTTGCAGATTACTTAAACCCAAATAGTTATTTCTTTAACTTTTTGACATTTCTTTTTGTTGTTTTCTTTGCATTCTTCTATGCATCGATCACTTTCAACTCAAAAGATATATCTGAAAACTTGAAAAAACAGGGTGGTTTTATTCCCGGTATTCGTACAGGAAATGCGACAGCAGAGTTCTTAAACACTACTGCAAGTAATCTTACATTTACAGGTGCACTATATCTAGGTCTTGTTGCAACTTTGCCGTTTATGATCATAAAAGGGATGGGTGTTCCATTCTTCTTCGGCGGTACTGCGGTTCTGATCGTTGTACAAGTTGCACTTGATACTATGAGAAAGATCGAGGCTCAGGTTTATATGAGTAAGTATCAAACATTAAGCGCGGTTGGTCTTTAAAAAATGGCCATTGCGCTTAGAAAACCTCTAGAGATAGAGAAACTTCGCGCTGCTAACAAGATTGTCGGCGGTGCGTTAGAACTACTTCGTCAAAACACAAAACCCGGGGCCTCTTTAAAAGAGCTTGATGCCATGGCTGAGGAGTATATCCGCTCTCATGGTGCAAAGCCATCTTTTAAAGGTCTCTACGGCTTTCCAAACTCTGTTTGTACCTCGCTAAATCAAGTTATAATTCACGGTATTCCGACTGACTATAAGCTCCAAGAGGGTGATATTATCGGTTATGATATCGGGACAGAACTTGAGTGTTGGTTCGGTGATGCGGCAATAACGGTAGCCGTAGGTAAAGTAAGTGTCCAAGATGAGGCGCTTATTGCTTGTGCTAGAGACTCTCTTTATGAGGCTATTGAGTCTATAAAAGTAGGTATGAGATTTAAAGAGCTCTCTGCAGTGTTGGAGAACTCCATCCGCTCAAGAGGCTTTGTGCCGCTGCATAGTTTCTGCGGTCACGGTATCGGCAAAAAACCTCATGAAGAGCCTGAGATCCCTAACTACTTGGAAGCAAAAGATGCAAAGGGCGGTCCTAAGATTAAAAACGGGATGGTTTTTTGCTTGGAGCCTATGGTTTGTCAAAAGGATTCAAAACCTCTTATCTTAGAAAATAAGTGGGATGTTGTTAGTGCCGATGGTTTACGCGGTTCACACTACGAGCATACTGTTGCAGTTGTCAATGGTAAAGCTGAAATTTTATCTCTGGCTTGAGAAAAAAAGGATTAAAATGGCTAAATCAGATGTTATCGAAGTTGATGGCAAGATTATAGAGGCTTTGCCAAATGCAACATTTCGTGTTGAGTTAGAAAACGGGCATATCATTTTATGTCATATTGCAGGAAAGATGCGTATGCACTATATTAAAATACTGCCTGGTGACAAAGTTAAACTGGAATTGACACCATACTCACTTGATAAGGGTCGTATCACTTATAGATACAAATAAGAAGAGGTTTTACCTCTTTTTATCACAAATTCCTCTTACAATTAATTAAATTAAGCTCCATCTTGTATAATTCTCTTATATAGTTATATAAGGATTAGTAATGTTATACTCCCTCTTTTTCCGTATGCGTTTTGTTCACTATGTCGGCATAATTCTGCTTATACTCAACGCAACATTTTTTACTGACAATATTATAGGACAGATCATTCAGTATGTAGTAGCGGCAGTCATTGTCGTTCACGATTTAGATGAGAAATATAACGGTGTCGATATGACAAAATCTTTGATACAGCAGCTTGAAAATCTTGAACATGGAGAGAAGATCGTTTTAAAGAACAGTTATAACTCGGAGCTATGCAAAGCGGCTGAAAATATGAACAGGTTTCAGGAGATATTTCTGCAGGCGCAAGATACAAACGAAAAATCACATACCATTGAGAAGATAGTAGCAAAGATAAACAGCGACTATGAAAATACAAATATGAGTATGATAAACGAGAGAGAACTCCTTGCAAAAGTGGTATCGATCGGCGAAAAACTAAAGACGGTACTGGGAGATGATCTGGTAGATGCTTCAAGTTCAAAAGAGAACATAACCCAAGTGAGCGAGAATCTAAAGAGCATAAAAGATGAGATAACCGGCATCGTAAATCAGCTTCAAGATGCTTCAAGTACTCAAAATGCTTTGGCAAACGATCTAAGCAAGGTCTCAGAAGATGCAAATCAGGTTAAAGAGGTTATTTCAGTTATTGCGGATATTGCAGACCAGACAAATCTTCTAGCACTTAATGCCGCTATTGAAGCTGCACGTGCAGGTGAGCACGGACGTGGTTTTGCGGTCGTAGCAGATGAAGTAAGAAAGCTTGCAGAGAGAACGCAGAAGTCTCTTACAGAGATAAATGCCACCATCAATGTAGTAAGCCAATCCATAAACGATACAAGCGAGCAGATGAACAGAAGCTCTCAATCAATTGAGTCTTTGGCAGAACTCTCTACAGATGCATCAAAACGTATGGAGAGTATCTCTCAGGCGATTTGCAATGGAGTTGTTTTAGCCGAGAGGACAGTCGAGAGCTATACCCAAAACGCTAAAACGACAGAAGATATAATAGGCAATATCGTAAAGATAGACGAACTCTCAAAAAGAAGTAACGAGAGCATTAAGGTTATAAAAAACAGTGTCGAAGAGCTTAGCAGGGTAGTTTAAAATGAAGGGGTTAAAATTGTAATATCTTTACATTTTTAAAGCCCAGTTCTTTATATAGAATATACCAGTTGACTGAGGCTTTAAATATAGTCTCGTCATGCACCGCTATCTCTTTATCTTTTATCAAACTCAACTCAGATGCAAACTCGTTTAACTCATCCTCGCCTCTAAGTGTGAGATCATCAAAAAAATTATCTCGATAATCCTTCTCCACCACTACTATATTTCGGCTGTTTCTATCTATATAATCGGGCTCTATTAATAGGTTTGGATTGTGTTTTATCTCATAAGTGCCGTCATCTTTTGCAGAGCTTTTTTTGGAGGAGATGAGAGTGTGGTACTCAAACACCCACGCCATATAGCCGCCATCAAGTATGGAGACGTTCTCAAATCCGTGCTCTATGAGAACAAATGCCAGATAGGTTGCATTTTGAAACTCATCATAACTGTTTCTTGAGTATATAACTACATGTGAGTCTGGGTCTATCCCAAGATCAATGATCTCTTTTTGTACGTTTTTGCTGTAAGCAGAAGCGAGTCTCTCATATTTGCTTTTGGTAAACTTGGAGATGTCAGCATAAAGAGCCCCCATAATATGGCTTGTATCATACATACTACTGACATCTAAAAGGATTAGCTTCTTATCTTTTAATAGCTCTTTTAGTCTCTCAGGCGTTATAAACGCATCTGAGGCATAAGTGTAAAATGTAAGCAGGAGCAGGGTAAGAAGATATTTCATCAGATGGCTTAAAAGGTTTGCGTATTTCTAAATTCAGAGATCTCTGTCTCGACCATCTCGTTTATCATTATCTTGAAAAGGTCAGAGATCATATTTGGAGATACATCTGCTTGAATCGCGGAGTGACGAACTTTTTGCAGGATATAATCAACTCTATCATCTGCCTTGACCTCTTCAATACTGTTTTTAAATGAAGCTGCCTGACGTACAAGATGGCTTCTTTTTGAGATGAGATTTACTATCTCGTCATCTATCTTATCTATCTCTGTTCTGACCTCTTCGAGGGAGTTGCATTTTTTTACTTTTGACATGTAGATTCTCCGTTTTTAATAGGACATATTACCCAAAAAGAGATAATAAATTCTAGTTGGGTTTTATGATTTTTTTTATCTCTTTTGGCAGATGTGCAAAGGGGATGTTTTTAACTCCCGCCTTAACCCCATCTTCATAAACCATAACATCAACGCTCATTTTTATGGGGAAAAAACGCAAAAGAGTGTATGAGTCTCTCCCTTGCGAAAAGGATATGTTTTCAAGCTCTATGCTCTTTTTTTGTTTTGCCATCTTAGCTCTTTAGATATATTCCCGTATCTTTGACTTCTATATCTTGGCTCTCCTGAAGAGCGGTAAGCGAGCGTTTGAACTCTTTTTTACTAA